>QHOI01000061.1 GCA_003218705.1 Verrucomicrobiota bacterium
GTTGCAGGCGGGCCCAATCATAAAGCGGTTGCCGGTTTCGCGCTGCGGTGGCAATCCGGCCAAAGGCCGTTCCCGCGACATTGTAGTGATTAAGGACGAGCTGATGTCGCGCTTCCGCTGCTTGTTTCTCAAGTTCGGAGATCGGAATTGCGGTCGAAAAGATCGCGATCTGCTTTTGGGTGTTGCGAACGAAAATGAAAACGGCAAGCGCGACGATCAACAATACTGCCGCGGCTGCTGTTATGATCCGCCGCGTCCGGCGTTTAGCGGTCGCGACATCAATCACGTCGCGACCGGTCAGTTTTTTATAGGCGCGTTCGAGTTCGGCAACGAGCTCGTCATAAGAGGAAAAACGTTGCGCCGGTTCGGGTGCGATCATTCGCTGCAAAACCCGCGCCGTTTCAGGCGAGACTTCGGGGGCGACCACCGAAAGCAAAAGCGGCTGTTGTTTTAGAGCGCGCAATTGGGTTGCCGAGTTTGTTTCGCCCTCAATCGGTGCCCTGCCCGCGAGTGCGTGAAAAAGAGTGGCCCCGAGACTATAGATGTCGCTCCGAAAATCTTCCGGCTGTTGGTTTAATCGCTCCGGCGCGACGTAGTAAGGCGTGCCCCAAATTTCTCCGCGCGCTTCGGCTGCGATGCCGGCCAGTCCAAAATCGCCGATCTTGGCCACGTGTTCATCGGCGAAAAGAATGTTGGCCGGCTTTACATCGCGATGAATCAAGCCCTTGGCATAAGCCGCGCGCAGACCTTTGGCCGTTTGAATCCCGGCCTCCAACACTTGTTCCTCGGGCAAACGCGTATGCTGTTCGATGAAATCGTCGAGACTTCCTCGCTCAACCAGTTCCATTACCAAATAAAACTGGCCATGATCAGTCCCGGATGAAAAAATCTGGACGATGTTAGGATGATTGACCGACGCGGCCATGCGCGCTTCCTGTTGCAACTGCGCGGTCTCATCGAGCCCGCCTTCGAGGTCTTTGCGCAATAGTTTCAACGCCACGAAGCGGTCGAGCAGAGTGTCGCGCGCCTTGTAAACGGTTCCCATTCCGCCCACGCCAACTGTTTCGACGATCAGGAAATTATCGAACATGCGCTCGGCCCGCACTTTCTCGCCGCAGTTGGGACACTCCATCCGTGCAAGCGGCTCAGCATCGCTTGTGTCGAAAGAAGCCCCGCATGCCGGACATATTTGCAGGGTCGACGCGCTCGATTCAGCCACCATCGAACCGATTGTAACATCGGCAATTTTCAGAGCAATGAAGCTCATCCGTTGCCTTTCTCCTCTCCCCTTGGGAAGGAAAAGGCTAGGGTAAGGAGTTGTTGGTAGGCCATGACCGAAGCATCCAGCTCTATCCATCTTATTGTGCCGAAAGAAGCGATGCGCTTACGTCTCGACCAATTTCTCGCCCGAGAGTTGCCGACGTTTTCGCGATCGCGCCTTCAGCAGCTGATTCGCCAACAATTGGTTACGCTAAATGGCTCTCCTGCCCGTCCGCGCGACCCCGTTCGGAGCGGCGATCGCATTGAAGTAAACGAACCGCCGCCAGAAAAGATCGACCATCAGCCGGAACCGATTCCGCTCGACGTTCTTTATGAAGATGAAGACCTGATTGTAATCAACAAACCATCAGGGTTGGTCGTTCATCCTGGCGCCGGTCAACGTGAACACACATTGGTCAATGCGTTGCTGCATCACTTTCCGAAGCTGTCCGGAATCGGCGGCAAAGAAAGACCGGGAATCGTTCACCGGCTGGACAAAGAAACGAGCGGTTGTCTGGTCGTCGCAAAAACCGACGTGGCGCATCGTGGATTGTCGGGGCAGTTCGCTGCGCGCACGATAGAGAAGATTTATCTCGCGCTCGTAGCGGGAAAGTTGCGGAAGAGCACGGGAACTGTTGAAGAGAAAATTGGACGTCATCCGGTAGATCGACAACGAATGTCGACTGCATCCAGACGCGGCCGCGCAGCGAAGACAGAATATCGCGTTCTGAGTTCGTCGAATGAGATGAGTCTGGTCGAATGCAGGTTGCACAGCGGCCGGACACATCAGGTGCGGGTGCACCTTCAGCATCTTGGCCATCCGGTTCTCGGCGACAAGATCTACGGCAAAAAGCACGCCAAAGCTTTTCCGCGGCAAATGCTGCACGCTTGGAAACTGGGCTTCCAACATCCGCGGACGGGCGAATGGAAGAATTTCGAGGCAACGCCACCGAATGATTTTGAAAACGCGATTAAGTCGCTTCCACCGCAGTTTTCTTTTGCGCGCCAAGCATAACTAAAGCGGCCAGAACCGGCGCGATGATGAGGCCGCGCATCCACAGCTCGGCGTGCCAGGGGAGACCAAAAAGCCGTTCGTCCCAAAATAGATAGTAAGAGAAAAGTGTGACCGAGAGGACGTTCCAGGCGTAGGCGCTCCGCCAGGCGGCGAGCGGCAAAATCCAAACGCAATACCAGGGGTGCAAAATCGGGCTAAGCACGAGCACGATTCCAAGCGCCCAAAGCATGCCTCGTTTCCAATTGCCAATGAACAGGAGTGAAACCGCAATCACGCAGACGATCAGGATCGGATAGTAATGAAAATTTCGCTGGTGCGGATTTGGCCAAACCGTTTCTTCAATCAACCACCAAAAGAGATCGTTGAGCCGGGAAAGCTGGGTGAATTGGCCTAACGATTCCCAGATTCGAGCCTTCGGAAAGCCGAATGGAAAACTCAAAAGCGTGGGGATAAACGCGGTCAGGGCCAAAAGAATCGCGCGCCAGCGCAATGCAACCGCACAAAGCAATAGGAGCGATGCCGCTACGAGGTTGAGCGAGATCGCAATTCCAAAAAGCAGCGCGACGAAGACTGCCCAAAGCCATTTCGTTTCGGATTCTTTTGCAGCTGTCGATCTAACCAGAGCGAGAATTCCACCGACCATCGCCAGAATCATGAGACTATCGAAATGGGCCGCGCCCGCGAAGCTGTAGACCACAAGCGGATTCCAGGCGTAGCAAGCCGCGTCGCGGTAGCGATCCTCACCTCCGATCAACCGCAGGAGCAAGGCGGCTGCTAAAAGGTCGGCAACGGCAAAGATGATTTTGTAGAACAGCGGCCGATCGGTTATACCGCTGAGAAATTTGAAGAGGAGCTCGGCCCCGGGCGGATTAACGGCGCGGAGTTCGGGATGATTAACTTTTGCGGCCTGAGGAAAATCATGGCGCAAATCATCTAGTTTCGAATCGGCCGGTGCGATTAAATAGGGATTGAATCCGGCTTGCTGAATTTTGCCTTCCCATTGGTAACGGAATAGCTCGTCGCTTGGGACGAGCGGCAGTGCGATCAATCGCAAGATTATTGCGACGCCCCAAAATAGGACGGCTTGTTTTCGCGGTGAGATGTCGATCCCAAAATTGGAAACTGCGGCGAGATAAGCTATGCCGCTGAGAAATGCGGACGCGACAAACTTTATCGGCATCGACTCAAGCGTCCAATCGTCGAAGAAATTAAGCGCGGCAAAAAGGATGAGCTCCAGACCCAGCGCAATTGCAAGGCGAAGCCAGCGCGCGTGTTTCATGTCTAGCGGACTGTGTCGGCGTGCATCGCTTCGACCGCCTGAACCGGCATTGCCGGTGGCACAAACGCGCCGCGTCGAGTGACTCGCTGCAAACCGGCCCGGTGCGCGGCAAGATCGACCACCTCCGCCACCCGCGACTTCAAAGCTCGCGCGCGCGAGGCAAGGAAAACAAGGAAGAGAGAATACGGAATGATCGACCAAAGATCGAGATGCGACGCGTGGAGCTGCCGGTAGATCAGCACACTGAGCGCGACCAGACTAATGATTACGGTCGTGGTGACGAGTCGGTTGCACAGCCGGACGCGGGTCAATCGCTTCGCGCCGGTGTGATCTTCCGTCACGGTTTGCAGAACGATGCTCCACCAGAAGTTTCCGTAAATCTGGATGTCCCATTCGTTCCAGCCGGTATCGACCGAGTAGCGCCAGCCTTGTTCCTCGAGCAATTGGAAAATCGCGCCGAGCAAATGGTGGCGATCTCGTCCCTCGTCGCTCCAAAAAACCCGGCGTCGCAATCCGCGACCCGATTTGGCGTCGGCCGGTAATTGTTCGTGCGCGCGAATGACGCTGCGCGGCGTGCGTTTGAAATGCAGCCAGGTGAAATAACGAGAAAATCCCCGCACCAGCGGTTGGAGAAAAGCCAGACACATCACGAGTAAGCGCGCCGGGACGGTGTCGAACCTTGGCTCGATGCGTGCACGCACCATGTAAGAAAGCGCCACGGTCAATGTGCCGCCAAACATCAGATACGGCACGATGCGCAGCGTCGGCAGAAAAATTCCAAGCCCAAAAAGGAAAAGCGTAAGCGCGAACCATTCGATGCTGCTGAGATACGCGGCCAGATCCGATTGCGGAGTGGCGTACATCGATTGGAAAAATCCTTCCCCGAAAACGCCATGATAAATGACCGGGCGATCGATGAACCAACTGAATCGCGGCGCGCCGTAAATTTGACCGCGCCATTTCGCGGTCCCGGTCGGGCCGAAGAAAATGAGGTGTTTGAAACGAAGAAGCGATTCGGCTTCGCCGTAACCTTCCTGCTGCTTCAAAAACGCGCGCAGGGTAAAGCGGCGATGATGCCAAACAATCGCGGTCGGACTGAAAGCGATGACGCAGCCGGATTGCTGCAGGCGCCAGCAAAAATCGACATCGTCGCCGGCCTTATGATATTCGGGATCGAAACCGCCAATCTGCTCGAACGCCCAACGGTAAAAGGCCATGTTACAACCCGGAATATGCTCGGCCACGGTATCGGTCAGCAAAACGTGACTCGGTCCACCGGGTGCGGCGGCCACGCACGCCTGAATCGCATTTTGCGCCGGCGGACTCACATTTGGTCCGCCGACTCCGGCGTAATCACCGCTCAAAAGCGTGCCTACTAAATAATAGAGCCAATCGGGATCGGCCATGCAGTCGGAATCGGTGTAGGCGAACACTTCGCCTTTAGCCGCGGCCGCCCCTGTGTTGCGGGCGTGGCTCAAACCGTGATTGCTCTGATCGATATAGCGAACGTTTGGAAATTGTGCGGCGATCTGCGCCGTGTTGTCAGTCGATCCGTCATCCACCAGGATGACTTCGTAATTTGGATAATTGAGTTTGCCTAACGAATCGAGACAGTCGTTCAACGTTCGCGCGCCGTTGTAAGAACAAACAATCACTGAAACCAACGGCGCTTTGGAGAGGGCGCGATGCGGCAGGGTCGAATTGTCCTGACCGAACTTGTCGCGCAACGAGGAGAAGACTTTTTTCGGTTCGCGCTCGCGCGTCACGATCCCGAAAGCCCAGTCCGTCACTTCGTTGCCGCCGGTAAACCATTCGTCCGTCCAGGAAAACAAGATTGTTCCAGCCAATCCGCATTTGGCCACGCTCTCGATGTGCCAGCCGAGCATTTCCGCCTGCTCATCCTGCGAATGTCGGATCGTGTCCATGCCGAACTCGCCCAGAATGAGCGGACGCTCGCCGGTGAGATTTTGCAGGCGCAAAAGGTAACGTTCGAAATCGCGCTGATTATGGAGATAAACGTTAAAACAGAAAAAATCGACATTCTGCGGAAGCAAATATTCGGTCGGCGGATAGGTTGCGTAGGAATAAAGAACATCCGGGTCCGCCGCGCGTCCGATCCGAACAAGATGCTCAACAAACTCGGTCACGCGGCGCACACCGAGCCACCGCGCCATCGTGCTCGCGATCTCGTTACCGACCAAATAACCGAGCACGGCCGGGTTACCGACATATCTCTCGACGGTGTTGCGGACCATCCGCGCAATTTTATCGCGCACCTTTTTCTGGCGCAGAAATTCGATGTGCTTTTCCCAAGGCAGCGTAATCAAAACCCGGATCCCGGCCGCCAAACATTTTTCCAGGAACCAGTCCGGAGGCGCATGGTAAACCCGAACGGTATTGATACCGATCTCGCGCATCATGCGAAGATCGACATCGACCTGTTCGGGCCGGCCAAAAGTGTTCCCGTTTGCGTCCGGTTTGAGCGGCCCGTAGGTGGCCCCCTTGATGAAAAATTTCCGATCGCCTTCGAAAAAGAATTTCGAAACGGCGCGGACCCGCGAGTTTGCTGAATCTGTCATATCGAGCGAAGCGTTTCTCCAATAACTTTCGCAGTGCGCTCGATGTCATCCGGCGTGTGGGCCGTGGAAATGAAACCGGCTTCAAACTGGGACGGAGCGAAATAAACGCCGCGCCCTAAACAGGCGTGGAAAAACTTTGCAAACATTTTCAAATCGCTTCGCTTCGCATCCGCAAGATCGACAATCGGCCCGCGCGCAAAAAACAAACAAAACATCGAGCCGGTTCTGTGAAAGGTAATGTCGATTTTTGCGCCGGCGATCGCTTCGCGCGTGAGTCGCTCAAATTGCGCGCCGAGTTTTTCGAGGAGTTCCCAGCCATCGATCCGTTCGAGCTCACGCAGTTGCGCCAGTCCCGCCGCCATCGCCAGCGGATTTCCCGAAAGCGTCCCCGCCTGATAAACTGGTCCATCCGGTGAAAGTTGGTCCATGATTTCGGCGCGTCCTCCGAATGCGCCGACCGGCAAACCACCGCCCATCACTTTACCCAGCACCGTCAGATCGGCTTTGATGCCATAGATTTCCTGAGCGCCGCCGCGCCCGACACGAAAACCGGTCATCACTTCATCGAAAATCAGAAGCGCGCCGTATTTCGAACATTCCTCGCGCAAGATCGACAGAAAATTCTCTTTTGGAAAATAAAGCCCCGCGTTCGCGGGGATCGGCTCCAGGATGACCGCCGCGATTTGGTCTTTATTTTCGTTGAACGCTTTCCGGACAAGATCGACATCGTTGAACGGCAGAGAAATGGTGAGCTCGGCAAATGTTTTCGGAATTCCCGCGCTATTGGGCCGTCCATGAGTGAGCGCGCCACTGCCGGCCTTAACCAGAAGCGAATCGGCGTGGCCATGATAACAGCCATCGAATTTAATAATTTTGTCGCGTCCGGTGAATCCCCGGGCCAGGCGAACACAAGACATCGCCGCTTCGGTTCCGCTGTTGACCATTCGCACTTTCTCGATTGACGGCATCCATTGGCAGATCAGTTCAGCCAGTTCGACTTCGAACGGGTTCGGAATTCCGAAGCTCAGTCCGCGCGCAGCCGCGTCGCTCACCGCATCAACCACAACTTTCGGCGCGTGACCGAGAATCGCCGGGCCCCAGCTGCCGACGTAATCGACGTATTCTTTTCCATCGACGTCCCAAATTCTTGAGCCAGCAGCGCGCTCGACGAAGAAAGGTTCGCCGCCGACATTGGGAAACGCGCGCACCGGCGAATTGACGCCGCCGGGAATGTGATTCCGAGCGCGGGCAAAAAGCTGGGATGAGCGCGATGTCATTGAAAGGCCGAAAACGTCCAACGCTCAACGCTCAGCGCTCAACATTCAATTCAGAATCGCGTTCAGACTTGGAGGCGGGGGCGGGAATCGAACCCGCGAATAGCGGTTTTGCAGACCGCAGCCTTACCACTTGGCTACCCCGCCGTTAGCGGAAGTTGAGGGTAACGCGCGACTCAACAGTGTCAACGTCCCCAAGTGCAACGATTGTCGCATAGAGAAAGCACGCTGCCGGCTCCATCCCTGCCCCCGCCTTAAAATTGCGACCGGTCCTTGTCGGCGCGCGATTCAGATGTCCGATTTAAGCTAAGGGCGCAATTGACCCCGTTACTGGCGGAACTGGCGCAGCTTGAATGATCGAGTCGAGTTTGTTCAAGTCGACCGGTTTAACCAAGTGATGGGAGAAACCAACATCGTAACTTCGGCGGATGTCTTCTTCCATTCCGTAGCCGGACAAGGCGATGCCAAAAACTTGACCTTTCGCGCGCAACGCTTTTAGCAGATCGATGCCGCTGCCATCGGGTAGTCCGATATCGCTGATCAGGACGTCGAATTGCTTGCTGGTGGCTATGTCGAGCGCGGAACGCATGTCGTTAGCCGGATGAACCTCGTAGCCGCGCCGGCGAAGCATCCGGGTGAGAGATCGATTCGTATCTTCGTGGTCCTCCACCAAAAGAAGACGGACTGATCTGCGTTTTGCAGTCGAGCGCGGGGCATCAATCGACTCTGGAAGCGCATTCTGCTCACAGGTTGAAAACAGAGCGGTGAACTTCGCGCCTCGATCGCGCCCCTGACTTTCGGCCCTGATGGAACCTTGATGCGCTTCAACCAGCGCTTTGCTAATCGCCAGACCCAATCCGAGGCCGCCTAATTGCGTATGCCCGGCTTGCTCGAAAGCGTGAAAAATTCTGGGCAAAACTTCGGGATCGATCCCGCAACCGGAGTCTTCGACTTCGAGGCAAAATTGCCCATCGCCGTTATTCGTCGTTCGAATGCTGAGCTTTCCGCCATTGGCTGTAAACTTGACGGCGTTCTTGATTAAGTTCCAAAAGATCTGTTGCAGCCGCGCCGGGTCGGCTTGCAGATGAACTTTGGTGGCGGCGAATTCACTTCGGAGCTCGAGTTTTTTTTGTTCGATTTCGGATTGGCAAATGTCGAGCGCATTTCGCAAGAGGGTGTGGGCATCGACAATTTCAAAGCTGAGTTGCACCTTGCCTTTGCTGATGCGGGTGAGATCGAGAAGGTCGTCGATCAAGCGCGCTTCCAGCTCGACGTTCCGGCGAATGAGTTGAAGCGACTCATGCATAATCTCGGGAGTATTGTCCTCACGTTCGAGCATAAACACTGACGCCAAGACCGGCGTGAGAGGAGTGCGTAGCTCATGACTCAGCATCGCCAGAAAGCGATCTTTCGCCTCACTTGCCCGCTCCGCTTCCACGCGCGCGTGCTCGGCAATGGCCTGTTCGCGAATCAAGCTTTCGCGTTCCTCGGCCTGCCGTTTGATCTGTTCGGTCTTTTTGAAAAGATCGACAAAGACCGCGATCTTTGCCCTTAAGATGTCCGGAACAACCGGCGTGAGAATGTAATCGACCGCTCCCAGCGAGTATCCGCGCGAAATGTGATTGACCGTGTCGTTGATCGCGCTGACGAAAATAATTGGCGTCGTCTCGCAACGTTGTCGTTGCCGGATCAAAGCGGCCGTTTCAAAGCCATCCATGCCCGGCATGTTCACGTCCAGCAGAATCGCGGCAAAATCCTCCTGGAGCAGACGCCGCAGCGCTTCTTTGCCTGATCGAACGCAGACGATGTTCTGCTTTAATTCAGCCAGCATCACTTCGTAAGCGAGGAGCTTGTCGGCACGATCGTCCACGACCAGGATGCTGACCTTGTCTCCGGAAGAATCGTTGTTGGTCTTGTTCCCAGACATTACCGCAGCAACCAATTACGCACGAGCGAGAGAAGCTCTTCAGTTTCGACCGGTTTGGCGATGTAATCGCTCGCGCCGGCGCCAATGCATTTTTCACGGTCGCCCTTCATCGCCTTGGCTGTCAAGGCCACGATCGGCAGTTGCTTAAAGCTGTACATCTGGCGAATCGCGCGCATCGTGTCATAGCCGTCCATCTCGGGGAGCATGATGTCCATCAAGACGAGATCAATGTCTCCAGCCTTATGCAGCGCTTCGATGCCCGCTTTGCCGGTTTCGGCAGAGATGACATTGATTTTATAACGCTCCAGCAGACTGGTCATTGCGAAGATGTTCCGAATATCATCGTCCACGATTAGAATTTTTTTGCCGGCCAGGATTGCATTTGGGTCATGCAGACGCCGTAGAAGGTCGCGTTTGTCGGCCGGCAATTTCGAGACATCCCGATGCAGCCACAACGCTGTTTGATCGAAAAGCCTTTCCGGGCTGCGGACGTCCTTGACGATGATGGTTTGCGCCAGCCGGTTCAGCTGCTCTTCTTCCTTTCGCGACAAATCTTTCCCTGTGTAAATGATGACGGGCAATTGTTGATGCTCGGCGCGAATTTGCTCGATCAATTTGAAGCCGGACATGTCCGGCAACATTAGGTCAAGAATGATGCAACTGACATCTTGATTGCGAAGTGTGGCCAAGCCCTCGGCGGCGCTTGGTGCTTCAACGACCTCCACAGTTTCGTCTCCAACCAGTTCGCGAATCGCGATCCGTTGAGCGGCGTCGTCTTCGATGACCAGCAGCTTCCTTGTTTTTGCCGCTGACATGCTCGCGGCTTTCGCCAAAACCGTCCGAATCGCAGCTGAACTTATCGGTTTCTCAAGCGCGGCGATCGCTCCGTACTTCAGTGCGCTTTGCCGAACCGAATCATGTGTCGATAGCGCGATCACGGGAATATGCCGAGTAGAAAGGTCGGACTTTATTCGCTCCAGCAGTTTGCCGCCTTCAATGTCCGGCAGTTGCAAATCGACGGTGATCGCGATGGGAGCATATTCGCGCACCAATGCCAGCGCAGTGCGTCCTAGTGGAGTAACGATTGCCTTAAAACTCGCATCATGGGCTTGTTCCAAAAGCCACTGCGCCAGGTCACGATCCTCTTCTACAATCAACACTGTCTTGTCGGACGGCAGGATGCTGAAGCGGTCATCCGGAATCGACGCATTTGTGAATGGGGCAACCGCAGGTTCGCTCCGCTCACGTTCAGCTAACGCCGCGGCGTCGGCGGCAACTGCTTCGCCTCCTTTCTCTTTTTCCACGGACGAATACGAGTCCGGTAAAAACAAAGTGAAGGTGCTGCCCTGGCCTTCATTACTTTCGAGTTTGATTTCGCCCCCAAGAAGACGCGCAAGCTCACGGCTGATCGCTAGGCCAAGACCAGTGCCACCGTAGCGGCGACTTGTGCTTCCGTCTGCCTGTTGGAACGCGTCAAAAATTGTCGCCTGTTTGTCCGCTGGAATTCCAATTCCACTATCGCTGACCGAGAACGCAAAAACGCTTTTTGCACGCTTGAGTGACACATGGTCCGCGCTCCAACCGATTGGGGCAGGCGCGACCCGCAGCCTGACATAACCGCGCTCCGTAAATTTGAACGCATTCGACAACAGATTTTTCAGAACCTGATCCAGTCGTTGCGCGTCGGTGTAAATCGCTGGAGGCAGCTTCTGGTCGACGTCGATTTTGAAAGTGAGGCCTTTGTTTTCGGCCACGTGTCCAAAGGTTCGTTCCAAGTTTTGCCGCATCTCTTGGAACCGAACTTCGCCGACGTCCACGGTCACCGTTCCGGACTCGATCTTGGAAAGATCGAGGATATCGTTGATCAACTTAAGCAAGTCGACACCTGAATCCCGGATGGTGCTGGCAAATTCGACCTGTTTCGAAGTCAGGTTGCCTTCCGGGTTGGTCGATAGTTGGTCGGCCAAAATGAGCAAGCTGTTCAGAGGCGTGCGCAACTCGTGCGACATGTTCGCGAGAAACTCACTCTTGTAACGCGACGTGAGCGAGAGTTGTTGCGCCTTGTCCTCAAGGGCCTGTCGGGCTTGCTCGACCTCGCGATTTTTTCTTTCCACTTCTTCATTCTGCTCGAAGAGCTGTCGCGCTTTTTCTTCCAGCTCCTGGTTTGTCTGCTGCAATTCCTCCTGCCGGCTTTGCAATTCGGTTGCGAGCGATTGCGATT
>QHOI01000001.1 GCA_003218705.1 Verrucomicrobiota bacterium
AGCGTGCCCATTTTCTCGCACTTGCGATAATTAATCGAAAGAATGAGAAATTCCATAATTTCTCTCATAAATGCGACAAAAAGTGATTTCTACCCCGCTTTTCCGGTGACAATTTTTTGAACAGTCAACCCATTTCAGCCGCTCAGCCGACGTCCACCGGCTCCAAAGCTGGCTTGGCCGACTCAGCCCTCGAGATACTGTTCTTCTCGCGGAATTGCTTGCTAGCAGTGCTGAAATGCGCGAAGTAGTGCGCGCTCAATTGTCCATCTTGCCGGAAGAGTTCGGGCTGTGGCTCAGCTTGGTAGAGCGCCTGGTTCGGGACCAGGAGGCCGTGGGTTCAAATCCCACCAGCCCGATGACAAAAATGTGAAAGCCGAAGGCCGAATTTCACGCTCGTCCGATTTCTTTAGCTAGAAGGTGCCTTCTGGCAACATTAGCATTCGTTTCCGAGACGGCTGCTTGTTACAAGAAGTCAGTTGAAATCAGACCTGCTCCGTGGTTGGATCGATATTGCAGAGTGCAAATTGCTGTATGGGTTCCCTGAAAAAAAGACGGAAGGCGAAAATCTCAAAACATAAGCGGCGCAAACGGATGCGGGCGAATCGCCACAAGAAACGCTTGCGATACAAAGCGTAGCTTTTTCACTCGTTAGGCCGGGCTCCAACGTTTGCGTGCAAGGTTTTGCGCGACTACAATCGGCAACATGATGGAGCCCAATCGCCGGCTTGAGCGGATTCTCCATCGAGTAGTAGTCGGAGTGTTCTTCCTCTCGTTGGCTGCCTCGCTCGTGGCTCGACCACGTTCTGCTGCGCCAAATCCTCCAGCTTCTCCAAGCCCGGCGCCGACGAAAAAATCCGTCCGCCAAGAGGACTCCGTGTTCATCACGCCGGCTAAAGACCTCTTACTTCGCCCTGACGGCGAGCACAAAGCGGATGCCTTGGCCCACTTTGTTGAAGGAATGTCATTTGAGGAAAACGGGGAAATGGACAAAGCACTGGCGGCCTATCGCAAAGTACTCGATGTCGATCCGGGGCAGGCAAATCTAGCCTCGCGGGTGGCGGCACTGCTTACGCGGCAGGATGATTTCCCGGAGGCGATCGACGTTTTAAAAGACGCCATTAAAGCAAACCCGAACGCTCCTGGACCTTTGCTGCAGCTTGCCTTCATCTATACAAAATATCTTCGACGCACTGACCAGGCCATCGACTATGTGAATCGGGCGATCGCGCTCGATCCGCACAATATCGACGCCTACGAACATCTGTGCGAAATTGCGCTTGGAGCTGGAGATGAAAAGAAGGCGCTCCAATCTCTGGATCGCGCAACCGAGATCAAGAGTGAAGACCCCGCGTTCTGGGCACGCCTCGGGAAACTTTATGCCTCGATTGTTTTTAGACCCGATCGTCCTCCAAAGCCTGAGGAAGTCGCGCGGGTAAACGACATATTCAAAAAGGCGGCTGACCGTGCCGGCGACGATGCAGCGGCACTTAAAGACGTCGCCGATTATTATGCTTCCACCCAGCAAATCAAGGAAGCCATCCCGCTCTACTTGCGCCTGCTTGAGCTCGAACCGGACGACATCAACGCGCGGGAGAAGCTCGCCACCGGTTTCGTTTTAACGAATCAACGCGAGAAGGCGGTGGAGATGCTCGAAGCAATTATCAAGGAACATCCCGAAAAATATCAACCATACGATTTGTTAGCTGGGTTGCTGGATGACGCTGCCCGCGCGTTGGAACGCGAAAAAAAGGGTGATCAGGCGAAAGCGATGTTTGCGAAAGCAGCGGCCAATTACGAGCAGAGTTTGATCGTCAATCCTGGTCGAGCCAGCCCCTATCTCCATTTGGCCGAACTCCTCCTTGGCCCGTTGAAGCAGAACGAGCGAGCAGTCAAAGTACTGAGCGAAGCGCGACAACACTTTCCGCAAACGCCTGAAATCGTTTATTACCTTGGCATTGCTCAACGCGAAGCGAAGCATTTTCAGGAAGCAGTGGCGACATTCGAAGAAGCTTTACATGAAGCTGAAGCGGAAGGTGCGGAGATTGCCAACGCGCGATTTTATTTCGACTATGGTGCGGCCGCAGAACAAGCCGGTCTTCACGACAAAGCCGCGGACCTTTTTAGAAAATCGATTGCGGTTGATCCGGCCAACGCCGCTGATGCTTACAATTACCTCGCTTATATGTGGGCCGAGCGTGACACCCATCTCGATGAAGCCGAGCAAATGATTAAACTTGCTCTCCAAGCCGATCCGAATAATGGCGCCTACATCGACACATTGGGATGGCTCGAGTTCCGCCAGGGTAAATTCGACCAAGCATTGAGTGATCTCCTCCGCGCCGCGCAAAAATTAACTCGTGAAGATCCGGTTGTGCTTGAACACGTCGGAGATGCCTGCGCGAAGTTAAACAAAGCGGC
Source organism: Verrucomicrobiota bacterium (assembly GCA_003218705.1). Lineage (GTDB taxonomy): Bacteria > Verrucomicrobiota > Verrucomicrobiia > Chthoniobacterales > UBA10450 > AV40. Next base: position 2,419 of record QHOI01000001.1, read on the forward strand.
GCAGGCTTTGGATGCGTGGCAAAGGGCGCTTAACCTCGACCCGCAAAACAAAAAACTGGCCGACAAGATCGACAATGCAAAAACGAAAATGAGCAAAGGTCAGCCTCCAAATGCAAACCCGATTCAGTAAAGCTGCCCGCAATCATGTCTTGCCGCTATCGAGCGATGGCGTGCAATAACTTTCCCTCTCCATGAGCGCATACCCAACCCCCTGGCAGAAGAGAACGATGTGGGCTGCGCTCACCGCTCTATTTGTGGTCCTGCTCATCGTTATCGCCGGCGCGGTTGTTTACTTGGGCGCCAGCCTAATCAGTTTTCTCCAGCCAATCTTAATTCCGGTCGCGATCGCGGCGATTCTTGCCTACCTGCTCGATCCGCTCGTGACCGAGCTCTGCCGTCGTAAAATGGGCCGCGGCATGGCCATCGCGGTTATTTTTACCAGCGTCTTCATCGCCTTGGTCGGCCTGTTCTGGTGGGTGGTGCCGACCATTTCCCTGCAGAGCGCGAACTTCGCCCGCGAGCTTCCCGGTTACACCCAAAAAGCGCGCGACCGAATCGTCGACCTTATCGTTCAATACAATCGCGTAGTTGGCGGCACTGCTGGCCGCGGGAAATCCGTATCGTCGGGTCTGGTCAATTTCTTGCTCGGAACGCCGCCGCCACACGCGCCTTCTCCTACGCCGGCGGCTGCGCCGACTCCTTCGCCGCAAACAACGGAGTCACCCGTTGAGGCGATCTCTGCGGCGCCGGCCAAAATCAGTTCGGCCGAGCGGCAGCAACTTGAAGCCAAAGCCGACAAAGTTATTCCGAATCTCGAGCGGTATCTACCCACGTTGGCTGACAAAATTTGGAATATTATCAAAAAAAGCATCGGGGGATTTCTCGGTGTAACCGGATTTCTGCTCAGTCTGATCATGGTGCCGATTTATCTTTTCTTCCTTTTGAAAGAACGGCCGCGGATCGAAAAGAGGTGGAAAGATTATCTTCCTCTTCGAGCCTCCCCTTTAAAGGACGAGATTGCTGCAGCCATATCGGAGATCAACAGCTACGTCATCGCATATTTCCGCGGCCAACTGCTGGTCTGCCTAGTC
>QHOI01000132.1 GCA_003218705.1 Verrucomicrobiota bacterium
GCTCGCGCTTTTACTGCCCGCTACGCTGATGATCATGTCATTTAGCGGCGCGCAAACACCGGACGCGAACCAGGAACAAAGACTTCTGGCGCTGATCAAAGAAGTCCAGACACAGCAAGCGCAGCTCACCGAAAATCAGGCGAAGATTGAAGAGAAACTCGCTGCAGTCACCGAAACTATTCGCGCCGCCCGGATTTATTCGAAACGGGAAAAATAATGCGCGCCAGAATTCTTTTCTTTCTTCCAGTGTTGCTCGCTTTGGTCGCCGCCAGCGCCCAATCGCCTGGTCCTGTTGTCGTCCAGGCCGCTTCAGCTCCGGCTGCGACATCGGCAACCGCCGTCCCTATTGCAGGGGTGAGTTCGATTCCAGACGCGATCAAATTGCTGGAGAGAATCAAAGCCGGGAACGACGAGGTTTTGGCAAAACAAAAGGCCGCTTTAGAACGGCTCGATGAATTGCAGGACGCTGCGGACCAGCTCCGAATCTTCGCCAAGCGCGGCTAAATTCGCGCCGTTTACTTTTTCTTCGGCTCGATCTTGCGATAGAGCGTCGCCATGCTGATCCCGAGCATATTGGCTGCTTTCTCGCGCGAGGCGTCACAGTGTTGGAGAGTCGCTTCGATGTAATTGCGCTCCTGCTGCTGCACAAAGTCATCGAGCGACTGCCCGACCGGCATGCTCGCAAGCACCTGGTCCTGTTTGTCGCCCTTGGCGTGACTAACGATGTGGGGCGGCAGATCGCTCGACAAAATCAGTTCGTTCTCACACAAGGCGCAGGCGCGCTCGATTGCGTTCTCCAGCTCACGCACGTTCCCGGGATAATTGTAGTGACACAAAATATCGACCGCCTCGGCATCGATCTTCTTCGGCTCGCCTCCCGTCGCGCTCGCTTGTTTTTGCAGAAAATGATTCACCAGTAACGGCACATCTTCGAGTCGCTCGCGCAGCGTCGGCAGCTCAATTGGAATCACCGCCAGGCGGTAATACAAATCCTCTCGAAATGTGCCGTCTTTGAGCTTGGGCTGCAGCGGCTCGTTGGTCGCGCCGACCACACGTACGTTCACAGGTGAACTTTTGTTGTCGCCAACGCGCCGAACTTCCCGTTCCTGCAAAACGCGCAGAAGCTTCGTTTGCAACGCTGGCGCCATGGAATTCACTTCGTCCAAAAAAATGGTGCCGAGGTTCGCTTCTTCGAAGAGGCCGCGCTTGTCCGCAACCGCTCCCGTAAACGAACCCTTTTTGTGACCGAATAATTCCGACTCTAGCAAATTTTCCGGGAGCGCGCTGCAATTGATCGCCACAAACGGGTGATGCTGCCGGTTGCTGTTGAAATGGAGGCCGCGCGCGACCAGCTCCTTGCCAGTGCCGCTTTCGCCCACGATTAAGACAGTGCTGTCCGTATCTGCGACTTTGCTGATCAAGTTGTAAACGCTCTGCATCTTCCCGCTCGTGCCGATGATGTTTTCAAAGCGGTAGCGGTTCTTGAGTTCTTTGCGGAGATAAACGTTCTCCCGCAACGCCGCCTGATAATCGAGAGCCCGCTGCACCGTTAGCTGCAGCTCGTCGATCTTGAACGGTTTGGTCACGTAATCGTACGCGCCCATTTTCATCGCTTCTACCGCGGTCTCGACCGTTCCATAAGCCGTGATTAAAATCACCGCCGTCTGCCGGTGATGCTCGCGCACGTGCCGCAGCACGTCGAACCCGGTCATCGTTTCCATCTTGATGTCGGCGATCACGACCTGCGGCGCAATGCTATCGAGCTGCTCGACCGCCTTCGCCGCAGAATTGAATGGGAAAACCTGATGTCCTTTTTCGCGACAGAGAGTCACGATGACCTCCACCATTGCGGGCTCGTCGTCGATTATTACGATCTTGGCCATAAAATCTCAGCGCGGAGAATATTTCAGTTTTGAGAAAAAGAAAGCGGTTTTGAGAATTTGCTTGGTTAGCCCGGATTCTGGACTTGACCATTAATCATCAACCAACTCACCACCCGATCGAACGCGACGATCTCCTCGAACGCCGATGTCGATCCTGTAATCGGAACCGCAATCAAATCAGCCCAACAATTTTTGCCGATCCGGCCGAGGACATGCGGCTTTGCAAGCGCGAGAGCCGGATTCAATGTGACCATTCGGAAAATCTCATCCGGCGGAAGTTTCGGAAATTCCTTTTGAAACGCGCGCATCTCGGCGAACAAACTTAAATCGTCATTGCTCGCCAAACTGTCTGTCCCGAGACAAATGTTGAGTCCAGCCTTGCGCAATTTGTGAAACTGAAACGGTGAGTGGCCGAAATAAGCGTGACTCCGCGGACAATGAACGATCGAAAATTTCCTCGCGGCTCTCCCCAGTAAATCGAAATCGCTTTCCCCTAGCTCATTCAAATGCACGAGAAGGTAGGGGCGATTGACCTCAATCGCCCGCGGGCGGTTCGGTGAACCGCCCCTACCTAATATTTCTAAAAATCTCGCAACGGGCGTTTGCACACCGCAATCGCTCATGTCTCGCCCGATTTCTTTTAAGAAATCGTAGAGCGTTCCACTCGCGTCGCGAAACATCGACATCTCTTCACTCGATTCAGCTAAATGCGTGGTCAGCAAAGCATTTTCCAACCGCGCCACTTCCTCACAGCGGCGATATAAGTTTGCCGACGCCGTGAACGGCGCGTGCGGAGCAAGTCCCCAATGCTCTGCCGATTTCAATGTCTCGACCGCAGCATCAACAATCTCATTCGCGCGACTCGGGTCACGCACATCAATCAATTCGGCAAACCACCACGCCCGAATCGGCGCTTGAATCCGCGAAACGAGTTCCGGAAACGCGGTCAGATTCGCAATTGTCGTCGTGCCGAAGCGCGTTGCTTCAGCAAAACCATCATTGATCGAGCCAATGTAATTTTCCGGCGAAAGGTTCGCTTTCTCCGCGTTGATCGCCTGGATCCATTCGGTGAACGATTTTGGCGGCGGGATTTTGCCGCGCAAACAGGTGTAATCAAGATGACAGTGCGCGTTAATCAGTCCTGGCAGCAGCGCTTGCTCTCCAAGATCGACAATCTGTTCTCCCGAATTTGTCGCTGAGATTTCAGAGAATTTGCCAACATTCGTAATCCGACTTCCCGAAACTGCGACCGCGCCGTTGTCGATCGGCAGACCATCCATTGTCACGACCGTGCCCGCCCGAATGATCATTCGTCGGCTTCGCCTTTGACCACTTTACGGCATTCAGCCACAAGCAGGTTGCACGGTTCCTGGCAAAGCAGCGGAATCGCATTCTGGCCGCGGCCGGTTTGATCATGCCCCGGATCAAATTTCTTCGGTGGTAAGCTTGTCGATGGAATCGCGCCGTGCGTATCGCGCTTCCACAGAATCGTCCGCAGACAGCCGCCGTCGGATTTACAGAAATTTCCAACGACATCGTCGATTTGCTTATCCGATATTTCCGCGGCGATCCGATACAT
>QHOI01000133.1 GCA_003218705.1 Verrucomicrobiota bacterium
CGATGTCGATCAAATGGTCGAGCGCGAAAGTAATCAGAGGCTTATGAAAAATGGGGACCAGCGGTTTTGGCAAGTCGTCGGTAAGTGGGCGAAGCCGTTTCCCAAGTCCGGCGCCAAGGACGAATGCTTGTTTGATTGCGGCCATCGCGTTAAAAATCCGGCATGGCCGAGGAAACTGTTTGGCGTGGTAGCGTTTCGCAATGGAAAAACTTCGGGTTTTTCGTTCTCCAACTTTTGCTCGCTGCGGCAATTGTCGTCATCTTCACCATAATTCAGCGACAGTCGTCACTCGAGATCAGGAATTTTGCTCCGTACATTTTAATTCTTCTTGCGGTGCCAATCTTTATCGCTGGCAAGCGTTATCTCCAAACGAAATGCAAAATCTACGAGCTCACCAGCGAACGATTGAAAATGCGTGAGGGCGTTTTTAGCAAAGTGACCGATACGCTCGAGTTGTATCGCGTGAAGGACATCGAGACGCAGCAACCGTTTGTCTATCGGCTCTGCGGCATCGAAAACGTCCAGCTCAACACTTCGGACACTTCTTCGCCGTTCGTTCTCATCCAGGCGATCCCGCACCGCGTCGGATTGGGGGACAAAATCCGAAACCAAGTCGAAATCATTCGTCAGCAAAAGGGCGTTCGCGAAATCGACGTTGAGTGAGCCGGGATCAATTGGGCTCGGGTTTCAGCGCATCCAAACCTTTGGTCAGATCGGTTAAGGCGCGGAGACAGGCCGCTTTGTGTTTGTCGATCCAACGCTCGGAGATCTGTTTCAGCGGCGCCGGGTTGAGATAGTGCAGCTTCTCGCGGCCCCGCCAAAGAGGAACAACCAGGTCCGCTTTGATCAGTAGGCCGAGATGTTTGGTGATGCCTTGGCGCGTCATGCGAAGATGCCGGCAGAGCTGGTTCAAAGTCTGGCCATTTTGGAGATGCAGCTGATCGAGGAGGGCGCGCCGGCTTGGGTCGGCCAAAGCTTTAAAGACAGCGTCCATGTGGTGGCGAATATGCAACTAAAAGGTTGCATATTTGTCCGCCCCTCGCAACCCAGGGAATGGGAATGGCAGCTCGCCAACCGATCGGGCCTTTACCTTATTGAACGCCTTGCCGCGATCAGTTCTTCAGGTAAAGCGTGCGGGTCCCGAAATCGATGATCCCGTGATGGCTCCGCAGGATCTCTGCCCCGAGCAACCCCGCCACGGGTTGGGAACCTCGGAGCAGGTCGCTGTGAATCAGTCCTTCTAGGTCGACTACACCAATGTCCTTGCCAACAATGTCCACCGACCCGACGGAGAGCCGCTTGATCCGGGCGATTTGCACGCCGCGCTGCTTCAAGTTGACCGCGGATGAGCTGAACGGCGTTTCTTGAAGCGGAACGTGTAGTCGGCGCAGGAACCCGCGATTGAGCAAGGTCGCAAACGCGCCCGTGTCGACCATCAGCCGTGCCGGTGCACCGTTGATAGCCGCATCAACGTACAAATTATAGGTTTCACTCACTCGAATCGGCATGCTGCGGAAGCCGCGATATTGCATACCCGGCGTCTTACCTGAGGATTCGGGATCCAATTTGAGAATCAACATCTGTTTCTGACAATCCAGAACGGCGCCAGTGGGAAAGAGAATATCGGCGCCAAGGATTCCATCGATTTCCTGCTCATGAAGCAAGCGCGAGGCGCGGCCCGAACCGGAAAGATCGACAACCACGACCGGCTCATCAACGAGATTCAGCGCACCCAGACGAAAGTTGTGTGCGATGGCAACGTTGTTAAACGCGCCATTAATCTGCAGCCGCGCCGGCAGAGTCGAACTCCCAGGAATACCAGTCAGTCCAAAATGCGCGCGGCGCTTCAGCGCGATGGCACTGATCGGCGCGCCGCTATCGACGCCAAGCAGGGCCGGCTTGCCATTGATAAATGCTCGGACGAGCAGGTGGTTTTGTCGCGAACGGGTCAGTGGAAGCGCTTCGAAGCGCGGAGAAGACGAATCCGAAACACGTTGGCTCTTCGGAGCCGCCATGCACACTTCGGTCGCTGCGAACAAAATCGTGACGACAACCGAGACTATTTTCGGGAGGAGCGGGCGGCCGGGCATTTTCACGCGGCGGAGAATAGCATGGTTCCTTTTGCGCGAAAGCGCTTTCGTGATTGGCCTGGAAAAAGCTGCGTTTTGGCGTTGCCCGATTCTGATGGGGTTGATTAACTCTGTGCCAGCCGAGCGATTCTGATGTCAGCATTAGAAACAACTTTGGAGCCAGCAGCGGAGCAGAAATTTGTTCGCGGACTCGGCTTGCTCGATTCGACCATGCTCGTCGCGGGGTCGATGATCGGCTCCGGCATTTTTATCGTCTCCTCAATCATCGCGCGGCAGGTCGGCGCGCCCGGCTGGTTGCTTCTCGTCTGGCTCGTGACTGGCCTGCTCACGCTCATGGCAGCGCTCTCCTATGGCGAGTTGGCGGCGATGATGCCGAAGGCCGGCGGGCAATATGTTTATTTGCGCGAAGCCTTCTCTCCGCTGTGGGGTTTTCTCTATGGCTGGACGCTTTTTCTCGTTATTCAGACTGGCACCATTGCCGCGGTCGCCGTCGGGTTCGCTCGCTACACCGGTGTTCTAATCCCATGGGTTTCGGAGAAGAACTATCTGATCGAACCAATTCGTTTCGGCGGCTATGCGCTCTCGCTTTCGACCGCGCAATTCGTCGGCCTGGCGATGATCGCGCTGCTCACATACATGAACACGCGCGGTTTAAATCTCGGCAAGCTTGTTCAGAATATTTTCACAACGGCGAAGACGGGCGCGCTCATCGCGCTCATTGTGCTCGGCATCATCGTCGGGGTAAAGTCGGGCGCGGGGGCGGCGAACTTCAGCGATTTCTGGACGTTGCGCGGCGGTTTGCAGGAGGTCGGTGAAGGATTGACTGCCGCGACCGCCTTCGGACTCTTCGTCGGCATTTGCGTCGCGCAAACCAATTCGCTCTTCTCCGCCGACGCCTGGAACAATATCACGTTCACCGCCGGCGAGGTCATAAATCCGCGCCGTAACGTTCCGCTCTCACTCGCGTTCGGCACCATTCTGGTGATCGGGCTTTATCTGCTCGCTAATGTTGCGTATCTGGCCGCGCTTCCTTTCGCCGCAATTCAGAATGCGCCAAGCGACCGCGTGGCCTCTGAGACGGCCAACGTCATTTTTCCCGGCGCGGGCGCGACCATCATGGCCGTCGCTATCATGATTTCGACATTCGGCTGCAACAACGGGCTGATCCTTGCCGGCGCGCGCGCTTACTATGCAA
>QHOI01000134.1 GCA_003218705.1 Verrucomicrobiota bacterium
CGGTCACGGCAATGATGCTTATTCGGGGGAACGAAACGAGGGTATAAAATTCTCGAACAAAATAGTTGACTAGTCAGTCTAGTCATGTAAAAGGTGGTATATGCCAAGAGTAAGTGACATGAAAGAACGCCTGACCGACGCGGCATTGGATTTGATGTGGGAGAACAGTTACGGCACCACTTCGGTGGACTCGATCTGCGAGCGAGCCGGATCAAAGAAGGGAAGCTTTTACTATTTCTTCAAGTCGAAGTCCGAACTCACGGTCGCGGCATTGGAGGCAGAATGGAACAAAAATAAGGCGAACATGGACGCCCTTTTTTCGCCAACAATTCCACCTCTCGAGCGGTTCGACCGCTATTTCGATTATGTGCACGACCGTCTGGCCGAACTGCAAGAAGAGTGCGGCTCGATCCTGGGATGCCCTCTGCTAAGCATTGGGAGCGAAGTGAGCACGCAGGACGCGGGGGTGCGCGCTACCGTCGACCGCATCTGGGATCGGAAGATAAAGTATTTCGAGTCCGCGATTCGGGACGCGCACGCGCAAGGGTTGATTGCGGCGCCGGATCCCGAAGCGAAGGCGAGGGCGCTCTTTGCCTGCTATCACGGGACGCTGGCCCAGGCCCGAATTCAAAATGACGTCGGATTGATCCGCGATTTCAAGGAGGTTGCAAGGGATGTTTTGGGCGTGAAACAAGCCCACGCAACGAGTTCGTGATCTCTTTTTTTTGCCAATCTTATAGACGACTAGTCAAATATAAATCCACAGAAACCGAAAAAACTCAGCCCCATGAAAACTGACCAGCAAACAACACCAGTTTTCCTCCAGACGGTTTCAGTCGCCATCGCGCAACTGAAACAACGGTTACAACAAGATTACGAACAGGCATATCCCGACCTGCGCGAAATCGTCCACCTCGTCCTCGATGAGGAAGAAGGAAAGGCCTGGGAACTGTCGTTGTTCCCGCATCTGCTTCTTCCTGATCTGGTCGAAGCACACATCGAGAAGCTCAATCTCCAACCAGTCGAGACGAAGCACGACGATATCTTCGCGCCGCCGCAGTTCAACGAAATCCCCGCGTTCGCTTTATGTGGATAGTTAAACTCAACAAAGGCAAAACCATGAAACCAGGCAAACTCGTCGACCCAGCTTGGGACGTCTCTTTCTGGTTCGCTGTTCTCAGCCCGGTGTTCGGGATTCTGGCCGGTTTTCTGGCCGCTTTCTTAATCTACCACTGAAACCAATCAACCCGACGAATCTTCAAAAATCCCGACCACCAAATAAATGGATAGCTCGCGAGTCTCAACCCAAATCGCGACAGCGAACAAATGACAACCACAGAATGAAAGGAACAAAATGAAAGATGGAAAACTAAGCGGAAAAGTTGCACTCGTGACCGGAGGAACTTCCGGCATCGGCAAAACTACGGCGATCGCATTTGCTCGCGCCGGCGCCAAGGTCGTCCTCACTGGGCGGCGTGAAAAAGGAGGTGCGCAAGTCGTCGATGAAATTAGAAAACTCGGCGGCGATGCGGCATTCGTTCGCGCGGACGTCGCCAAAGATGCCGACGTGAAAGCCATGGTCGATTTTACCGTCGGCAAATACGGCCGCCTCGACGTCGCGTTTAACAACGCCGGCGTCGAATGGAAAGGCCCGCTCGATCAGGCAACCGAAGCCGAATATCGCCGCGTCTTCGACATCAATGTCTGGGGCGTCTTGAATTCCATGCGTTATGAAATTCCCGTGATGCTGAAGAACGGCGGCGGTGCGATCGTTAACAATTCAAGCGTGGCCGGGCATGTTGGCTTAGCCGGGGCCAGCATCTACATGGCCTCCAAGCACGCGGTCGAAGGTCTGACCAAATCGATCGCGCTCGAGTTCGCCAAACAAAGCATTCGTGTTAACGCCGTCGCGCCCGGCGTCATCGCGACTGATATGCTCGATCGCTTTGCGGGCAAGGAAAGTGAGATGCGTGATTCGCTCACCTCTATTATTCCGGTCGGACGGATCGGAGCCGGCGAAGAAATCGCAGCGGCGGTTCTCTATCTCTGCTCCGATGACGCGAAATTCACCACCGGGACGTCACTGGTCGTGGATGGAGGTTATCTAGCGCAATGAGTCATCAGAAATTTTTTCGAAACCCCAAAAAATGAAATGAACAAAATGAAAAACGGAAAACTAAACGGAAAAGTCGCGATCGTGACCGGCGCTTCGAAGGGAATCGGCGCTGACATCGCCAAACAGTTCGCTGCTGAAGGTGCAGCAGTCGTCGTTAACTATGCTTCCAGTAAAGAGGGAGCCGATCGCGTGGTGGATCAAATCGCCAAGCGTGGTGGAAAGGCCATCCCCGTGAGGGCAAATGTCGCCAGGAAGACAGATATCCAACATCTCTTTGCTGAAGCTAAAAAAGCCTTCGGCAAGATCGACATCCTCGTCAACAACGCTGGAGTTTACGACTGGTCGCCACTTGAAGAGATCACCGAGGAGCAATTCCACAAACAGTTCGATGTGAATGTTCTCGGTCTGCTTCTCGCCACTCAGGAGGCGGTCAAGCAATTCGATTCTACTGGTGGCAATATTATCAATGTTAGTTCGACCGTCACGTCGCTGACGCCGCCGGGTTCGTCGGTTTATACTGCCACAAAAGGCGCGGTCGACGCGATCACCAGGACGCTGGCGAAGGAACTCGGTCCGCGCAAAATCCGCGTTAACGCCATCAATCCCGGCATGGTGGAAACGGAAGGTGTACGCGCAGCCGGTTTCGACCAAGGCGATCTTCGCAAAAGCGTTGAAGCGCAGACACCATTCGGCCGCATCGGTCAACCCGATGACATTGCTCCGGCCGCGGTCTTTTTCGCTTCCTCCGATTCCGCGTGGATCACAGGCGAAACGCTACGTGTCGCGGGAGGCCTTCGTTAGGCGAATGAGAAAATGACTCCAAAAACAACAACAGAACAACACAAAGGAAATTAAAATCATGAAAGCTAAATTGTTAGTGGTAGCGCTGCTTGCCAGTGCGGCCGTGATTGCACCCGTCCAAGGTGGCGGTTATCACGGTGGCGGTGGCGGCGGTGGACGAGGAGGAGGAGGAGGCTTCGCTGCGGCCGGTCCCGGTCCAGCGCGAAGTGGCGGAGGTCCATCATTCCGGTCGATGTCGGCGGGAAGTTTTGGCGGCAGTCGGATGATTTATTCGGGTCAGCGCTTCTCATCACCTGGACTTCGTGCGTCGAGATCGATGGAGTTCCGCCCGCAGTCCGTCCATTCGAATGCGGGCAGATCGATCGGTTC
>QHOI01000135.1 GCA_003218705.1 Verrucomicrobiota bacterium
GAAAAGACGATATCGATCTTGAGTGAGCGCAGTGTTCCATCTAAGAAACTCGGGAAAATCGGCGGCGACCAATTGCGCATCCAGATGAACGACCAAAAATTCGCATGGCCGATTGCCGATCTTTACGACGATTGGTGGAATTCGATCCGCCGCCTGGTGGAAAGCGATTCCTCGGCCGAGCGGATCCCAAGTTTATGACGAGAGTGTCAGCACCCTCACCTCAATCCTCTCGGCGCTCCGCCCTGGTCGCGATCCCATGGGAGGAAGGCGCGAAGCGACAAGTGAGGGTCGTCTGCGACGTATCGGCGGGAAGCGTCACGAATTTCGCAAGCACTTATTGAATCATGCCGCATTTCGTGGATTATTTCTTGTGACCTCTCCGGACAACTCCGAAAACCCCAACGCCAGGGAGATTTATCCGCAGCACGAGTGCGGGCTTTTCGGCGTGTTCGGACATCCCAACGCCGCGGTCCTGACCTATTACGGTCTTTTCGCGCTCCAACATCGTGGGCAGGAAAGCGCCGGAATTGTGACCAGCAACGGCCCCGGCACCTCGTTTGTAAGTCACAAAGACATGGGGCTTGTCTCGCAGGTTTTTGGTCAGGCCGAACTGGAGCAACTCAAGGGCAGCCGAGCGATCGGTCACACCCGCTATTCCACCACCGGCACCAGTACGATCAAGAACGCGCAACCGTTCGTGGTCGATTGCGTCCGCGGCCAAATGGCGATCGCGCACAACGGCAATTTGATTAACGCGGACATTTTGCGAGACGAGCTCGAGCGCAAAGGTTCGATTTTCCAAACCACCGCCGACAGCGAGATCATTTTACATCTGCTCGCGCAGCCAACCGATAACGGCGGTAACACGCTGGCGGCGCTGCGGAGAATTGAGGGCGCGTTTTCACTCTTGATCATGAGCGAACGCGAGCTGATCGCGGTGCGCGATCCGTTCGGGTGGCGGCCGCTTTCGCTCGGCAAACTCGACAATGCTTACATCCTCGCTTCCGAGACCTGCGCGTTTGATTTAATTCACGCCGAGTTCGTTCGCGAAATTAAGCCCGGTGAGGTTTTGATCATCGACGAAAACGGAATGCGTTCGGAGTTTCCGTTTCAACCGCAACAGCCGGCCTTTTGCATGTTCGAATACGTTTATTTCGCGCGACCGGACAGCATCCTCGGCGGCGTCAATGTTGGCAAAGTGCGCACCGAAATGGGTCGCGAACTCGCGCGCCAGTTTCCGGTCGAGGCCGACATCGTTGTTCCGGTGCCAGACTCGGGCAATTATGCCGCGCTCGGTTTCTCCGAGGAGCTGAAAATTCCTTACGAACACGCCTTTGTCCGCAATCACTACATCGGCCGGACGTTTTTACAGCCGAGCCAGCTCATTCGCGATTTCGATGTCCGGGTGAAATTGAATTTGATTAAGGAGATGGTAGCGGGGAAACGCGTGGTGGTGGTCGATGATTCGATTGTCCGGGGCACGACCTCGCGCGCGAGAGTGGTAAACCTCCGAGAAGCTGGCGCGAAGGAAGTGCACATGCGGGTGAGCTGCCCGCCACACCGCTTCGCCTGTCACTACGGAATTGATTTTCCTGATCCGCAAAAATTGATCGCAAACCAGATGTCGATGGAAGAAATCCGGAAATATCTCGGCGTCGATAGTCTTGGTTATCTCGACGTCGAAGGAATGGTCCGCGCGACTGGAAGACCGGTGAACGAATTTTGTCTGGCCTGTTTCACCGGCAACTATCCCCTCCCGGTCGATCCCGCGCTCGACAAGTTCATCATGGAAAAGCGCGAGGCGAGGGCGAAAGCACTGATCGAGCAGGAACGGCATCCGACGCTGTTCGCGGACCTGAAATAGCGCGACCGACGAATTTTTATTCTGTCATTCCGAGCGAAGGCGAGGAATCTCTAGATATTTCTGTAAGTCGTCGACCAAAGAAACAGTAAGAGATGTCTCGACTCCGCTCGACATGACACGAAAACGAAAGGCCTACGCATCCGCTGGGGTCGATGTCGATCTTGGCAACAAACTCAAGCGCCGCATTCAATCACTCGTCCGGCAAACGCACGGGCCGAAGGTATTGGGAAAAATCGGCGGCTTTGGCGGTTTGTTTCGCGCCGACTTCGGCGCAATGCGCGATCCCGTTCTGGTCGCGAGCATCGATAGCGTTGGCACCAAGTTGAAAATCGCGTTCGCGATGAACAAGCATGACACGGTCGGCGCCGACATGGTGAATCATTGCGTCAACGACATCGCCGTTCTTGGCGCGCGCCCGCTTTTCTTTCTCGATTACATTGGCTGCGAAAAACTACATCCCGCAGTGTTCGATCAACTCCTTCGTGGATTTTCGCGCGGCTGTAGGTCCGCCGGTTGCGCATTGATTGGCGGCGAGACCGCGCAGCTGCCGGGAATGTACCGCAAAGGCGAATACGATCTCGCCGGCTGCATCGTTGGGGTGGTCGATCGCAAAAACATGATCGACGGCCGCAAAATCAAGCCCGGCGACGTAATTCTCGGACTCGCCTCGAACGGTTTGCACACCAACGGTTATTCGCTCGCGCGGAGAATTCTATTCGAAAAAATGAAACTGAGGCCGGGATCGCGTTTGCCAGGTCCGCCATTCGAACGGACTCGTCCCGTGGCGAGATCGACCACGACGGTTGGCGAAGAATTACTTCGCGTGCACAAGAATTATCAGCCGCTGGTCGCGAAAGTGCCGGCAGGAATGATTAAAGGTCTCGCGCACATCACCGGCGGCGGGCTGGTCGATAATTTGCCGCGCGTCCTGCCAAAGAATTGCGACGCAATGATCGAAACGAAATCGTGGCCAGTGCCGCGGATTTTCAAACTTCTGCAGGAAAAAGGCCACGTGCCCGCGAGCGAAATGTATCAGGTCTTCAACATGGGTATCGGAATGGTTGCGATCGTGTCCGAGCGCCATTCGAAACGCGCGATGTCGATCTTGTCCGCCGGTCGGACGGACTCGTCCCGTGGCGAGCGAGCGAAACGAATCGGCCGGATCGAGCGCGGCACGGGAAAAACACGTCTTGTTTTTTAACCGCGGATCACGCTGATATCGCGGATTGCGCAGATTCTTTCTGCATTTATCCGTTGCATCCGCGTAATCCGCGGTTGATCGGATTGCAATGGAGAAGCGCCGCCTTGGAAAAACCGACATGGACGTTTCCGTCCTCGGCTTTGGAGGATCCGAGATCGG
>QHOI01000170.1 GCA_003218705.1 Verrucomicrobiota bacterium
AAAGCGTATGGACGTCGCGACCGCGCGCCGGAAATTTTGAGATCGATGCGCGAATCCAAACTGCTTGGCCGCAAGAGCGGCGCCGGCTTTTATAAATATGAAGGCAGAGAGCAATTCCCGAATGAGTCGCTTGGCCAATGGCGTCGGAATGGTTCCACGAAACACGATATCGATCTTGCGAATCGCCTGATGTTTTTGATGATCAATGAAGCGGCGCGTTGCATTGAAGAAAAAGTGGTAGATTCGCCCGAGGACGCGGATTACGGAATGATTCTCGGAACCGGATTCGCCCCTCATCGCGGCGGACCGCTGCGTTTCGCCGAGCATTTTGGTTTGGAGAAGATTGTCGAAGAGATGAATCGGTTGGCGCAGAGCGACGAGAAGTTTGTGCCGTGCGACATTTTGAAGAAGCACGCCTGCGAGGGGACAAAATTCTACGAGTCATGAAATCATCACTGGAAGCTTCCTTTTTTTGTCATTCCGAGCGGAGTCGAGGAATCTCTTACTGTTTCTGAAATCGGAAATATCTAGAGATGTCTCGACTTCGCTCGACATGACAACGATATGAAATCGTCATTAGAAGCTCCTGATAAACAAGTTTCCGAAGAGACGAGCGCGAAGCCGCAAAAGCAGGCGCCGGCGTCGGTGATCGACACGTCCAAGATGTCGAAGGGCAAGCGCGAAGCGCTCGAATTGGCCGAAGCGTCGCGCGATCCGCTGGATGAGCGGGGAAGTTTCGCCAGCAACCTGTTCATCGGCCGCTACGATTTTAATCGGATTTATCCGTGGCCGGAGCAAAGCGCGGAAGATCGCGCAGCCGGTCAGGAATTTCTCGCCAGTCTGGAAAAATATCTGCGCGAAAATATCGACGCCGACGAGATCGATCGCACCGGCGAAATTCCGCAGAAGAACATCGACGATCTTTTCGCGATGGGCGCTTTCGGAGTCAAAATTCCGAAGCAATACGAAGGCCTCGGTTTATCGCAGGTCAATTACGGGCGGGCTGCCATGTTGCTCGGAAGTTGGGACGAAAATCTGACCGCGCTCGTTTCCGCGCACCAGTCCATTGGCGTTCCGCAGCCGTTGCTTCTTTTTGGCACGGACGAGCAAAAGAAAAAGTATCTTCCGCGTGTCGCGCGACACGAGATTTCGGCCTTTGCCTTGACCGAATGGAATGCTGGCTCCGATCCGGCGAACATGAGTTTGCGCGCCGACGCAACCGAAGACGGCTCGGCATTCATTCTTAATGGCGAAAAACTTTGGTGCACCAATTTGATCAAAGCCGGTGTGCTGGTGGTGATGGCGAAGACGCCGCCAAAGATTGTGAACGGCAAAGAGCGCAAGCAAATCACGGCGTTCATTGTCGATGTCGATTCGCCCGGCCTCGAAATCACTTATCGCTGCCGGTTCATGGGATTGCGCGCGCTTTATAACGGGATCGTGAAATTCACCAATGTCCGCGTCCCGCGCGAAAACATGATCGCGAAGGAAGGCCAGGGATTAAAAGTTGCGTTGACCACTTTAAACACCGGCCGGCTCACGATTCCGGCCGCGTGCGTCGGTTTATCGAAACGCTTGCTCGAGATCTCCCGCAAGTGGGCGAGCGAGCGAATCCAATGGGGCGTTCCAATCGGGCAACATTCCGCCATTGCCGGAAAAATCGCGGAGATGGCCGGCAATACTTTCGCAATGGAGGCGATGACGTTTCTCACATCGGGATTGGTAGATCGCAAAGCCGGCGATCTCCGGATCGAAACCGCGATGTGCAAAATGTGGTCGACCGAAACGACCTGGAAAATATCCGACGACGCAATGCAGGTGCGGGGCGGCCGCGGTTACGAAACGGCCCAGTCGCTCGCGGGTCGCGGCGAGGAAGCGATCCCGGTTGAGCGTTTTCTGCGTGATTGCCGCATCAACACGATTTTCGAAGGCTCGAGCGAAATCATGCGGCTATTCATCGCGCGAGAAGCGCTCGATCCGCATTTGAAAGTCGGCGGCGCGATTTTCAATACCCAGCTGCCGATGTCGGAACGGGTCAAAGCAGTTTTCACGTCCGGAAAATTTTATGCTGGCTGGTATCCCCGGCAATGGTTCTCGAGCGGCGCCGGCAAGGTCGACAATCTCCATCGGCACCTCCAAAAACATGTCGATTACTCGGCGCGGACGAGCAAGAAACTGGCGCGCGGGTTGTTTCACGCGATGGCGCGTTTCGGCCCGAAGCTCGATCGTGAGCAACTTTTACTTTCCCGGTTTGTCGGCATCGCGACCGAACTTTTCGCAATCAGCGCGACCTGCTCATTTGCGCAATACAAGATCGATCACGGCGAGTCGGCCGACGAAGTTTTGTCGGTCGCGAATTATTTCTGCAATTCGGCGCGGGCGCGGATCGACCACTACTTTGCCGGCGCACGTCGAAATGCGGACAAGCGCGGTTATCAGCTCACTCAGGAATTGCTGGCGGGTAAGCATTCCTCGTTGCGCGAAGGAATCGTTCGCTAAGATCGATCCGCCAAAGGACGGATTCGCCGCGGCGAACAATTACCCCCGCGAGTCGCCGGTAATGGCACTCGGCCTGCTTAACTCCAGGCGTGGCGGCCCTCATTTTTCTTGCGCTTGGAGTGCTATGCATATTGATCGGCCGCATTCTTCTCATCCGCTCTGCTTTTGGCATTAGCGTTTGGTGGGGTCTGGGAATTTTTCTGCCCTTTGGGCCGTTGCTATTCCGACTGAACTACCCGGATCTTGCGCCGTTATCGAAGACATTTCGATTGATCGCCCTGCCGTGCATTCTTGCTTATTTCGTGCTGCGCCCGGGCCCGCTGTCGGGATCCAATTTCGATAAATTTTTCAAACATAAGGAAGTGCCATCAGCACCGGCGAACCATTATGGCTTGGAAAAAGCGCCTCAAAAGGCCCCAGCGCCAAGTCTCGCTGACCGTCGGCTTGCTAATAACCGCGAATTCGAGGGGCTTAACGCTTGGTACGCTGCGTTACGACTGAAAAAACGCGACCTGCTGCACAGCGATGTTGCGGGCAATGAAGCATATATGGTCGAACTCACGCAGTATAACGCCGCTCTAAAAAAGGCGACCGACGAACGAAATTCGCTCTGGGAGCAAAAGAAGTAGGGCATCACCGCACCGGTTGACCAAGTCGGCGCCGAAAGCTACTCTCAACGGATGAGTATGCCGCCCATGCTCACCGAGGCGGCTCGCACGTCGCGGCCGCGTTTGAGTAAGAGCAAAAATAAAAAACCTGTCGATCCGTCTCGTGTGCTCCACGTGCTGGGCGATCATATTTTGCTCGACGGTTTTAAAATTGTCCTCGATCAGGAAAAGAGCCGCGGCTCGTATCTTTACGATGCGGCCAACGGTCATCGGTTGATCGATCTTTACGGCTTTTTCGGCTCGATGCCGATCGGGTTTAATCATCCCTACTTCGATCAGCCCGAAGTGCAGCGCGATCTCCTGCGGGCGGCGAAAGCGAAAGTCGCCAACTCGGACGTTTATTCGGAGGCCTACGCCGAATTTGTGGAAACATTTGCTCGCGTCGCCGGATTACCGCCGCTCGAAAAATATTTATTCATCGAAGGCGGCGCGCTCGCGGTCGAGAACACGCTTAAGGCAGCGATGGATTGGAAAGTCCGCAAAAACATGGCCGCCGGCCACGGCGAGCGGGGAACGCAAATTCTGCATTTCCGGCACGCCTTCCACGGCCGCAGTGGCTACACTATGAGCCTGACCAATACCGATCCGCGGAAAACGGATTTGTTCGCGAAATTCGACTGGCCGCGTGTTTCCTGTCCATACACCGATTTTTCTTTGCCGGAAAACGAGCGCGAGAGCGACGTCATTGCGCGTGAGAAAAAAGCCGAACAAGAAATCCATGCTTACATCGACCCCGCTCAGCGGGGTAAGATCGACATCTGCGCCATCATCATCGAACCGATCCAGGGCGAGGGCGGCGATAATCATTTCCGTGGCGAATGGCTGAAGAAATTGCGCGAGATCTGCGACGAAAACGACATCCTTCTCATCTTCGACGAAGTGCAATGCGGCATGGGTGTCACCGGGAAGATGTGGTGTTGTCAACATTTCGACGTATTGCCCGACTTGCTCGCGTTTGGAAAAAAGGCGCAGACCTGCGGCGTGATGGCAGGGCCGCGGTTGGATGAAGTGAAAGACAATGCCTTCCGTTTGCCGAGCCGTTTGAATTCGACCTGGGGTGGCAATCTCACGGACATGGTGCGCTCGACGCATTATATGCACATCATCGAAGAGGAATTTCTGGTGGAGAACGCGGCCAAGGTCGGTGCTTACTTTTTGGATCAACTCCGCGACTTGCAACGTTACGAACCGACGATTTCGGCCGTGCGCGGCCGTGGATTGTTGCTGTCCTTCGATCTGCCTGACGGCGATACGCGCGAGAAATTTTGGAAAGGTCTGTTCGATCTCGGCGTGTTGACTCTGCGTTCCGGTGATCGGTCGATCCGTTTTCGTCCAGCGCTCGACATCACCGCGGAAGTTGTGGACGAAGCGATGGGTTTGATTCGGCAATATTGCCGGAAACGAAAATAGCGATGCAATCGGTCTTCGAGAAACTCGCGCTAAGCGAGGAAAACGCCGGTGTTTTCGCCGGTGATTGGTCCCGCAGCCGCGGTGGCGCAAAAATTGACAAGATCTCGCCGATCGATGGCCGGAGGCTGGCAAGTATTTGCACCGCCTCGGACGAGGATTACCAGACAACGATCACGCGTGCGCAAGAAGCGTTCGAAAAATGGCGACGAACGCCCGGCCCGGTCCGTGGCGATACTGTTCGCCGCCTCGGAAATGCGCTGCGCGAGTTGAAACATGAGCTTGGTCAGCTCGTCACTCTCGAGACCGGCAAGATCGTTGCCGAAGGTGAAGGCGAAGTTCAGGAGATGATCGACATCTGCGATTTCGCCGTCGGCCAATCGCGCATGCTTTACGGCCTGACGATTCAATCGGAGAGAAAAAACCATCGTTTAATGGAGCAATGGCATCCGTTCGGACTCGTCGCCGTCATCACCGCATTCAATTTCCCGGTGGCGGTCTGGTCCTGGAACGCCGCCCTCGCTGCAGTTTGTGGCGACGCGACAATTTGGAAACC
>QHOI01000171.1 GCA_003218705.1 Verrucomicrobiota bacterium
CGTGAGTTTTATCGAGACGCAGGATCTGCCCCGGTCGCAATGAGATTTTTGATTTTGGATCGACAATCTTCTTGCCGTCGATTTGTACGCTGCCTTGTTTGATCAATCGACTCACTTCCGCGCGTGACTTCTTGAGCGCGAAAGCTTGGGCGTAAGCTGCTGTAACCGCTGTCACCGATCCATCGGCCATCGCTGGAATTGCCGGAAGCTCCGCTTCGTCCAAACGCTTTTTGCTAAAGCGCGCATTCCAATCGGTAAGTGTCCTCTGCGCGACCTCGGCCGAGTGATAGGTCTGCACGATCTCAAACGCGAGCTGCTTTTTTGCTTCAAACGGGTCCGCGCCTTTCCGTAGCTCCCGCCCGAGCAAAACCTCATAATAACGCACCATCAATTTATCTGAGATGCTCATGAGTTTGCCGAACATGTCCGTGGGCGGCTCGCTTACGCCAACGAAGTTGCCCAAGCTCTTGCTCATTTTCTTTGAGCCATCCAAACCTTCCAGGATCGGAAGAAGAAAAACGATTTGCTGCGGCATACCTTCCTCCTTTTGGAAGCCGCGTCCGACTAAAATGTTGAAAAGTTGATCAGTGCCACCGAGCTCCACGTCCGCCCGCACCATTACAGAATCCCAGCCTTGCATGATCGGGTATTGAATTTCGTGGGCGTGGATTGCCTGTTGATTATCGATCCGCCCGCGGAAATCTTCCCGCTGCAGCATCTGTTGAAGAGTGACCCGGCTGTTCAAGCGAAGTACATCTTCGTAGGACATGCTGCGAAACCAATCGCCATTGCAAACGGTCTCCGTCCGAGCCGGATCGAGAATCTTGAAGGCCTGCTCACGATAGCTTTGCGCATTATGCATCACTTCTTTGTGCGTGAGATGCGGCCGGGTGGCGGACCGACCGCTCGGGTCGCCAATCATCCCGGTAAAATCACCGATAATGAGAACTGCTTGATGTCCGACGTCCTGAAATTGTCGAAGCTTTCGCAGCACAACTGCGTGACCAAGGTGAATGTCGGCAGTCGTGGGATCGACCCCGAGCTTGACGCGGAGGGGGCGGCCGAGCGCCAGTTTTTCGCGCAGCTCCGCTTCGCTAATGATTTGCGCGGCGCCTTTTTTTAGAAACGCCAAGGCTTCATCCGGTCGCATGATTCGCAACTGTAGTGGCCGCCGTCCTCGGCGGCAAAGATTTCCAATATTGCGGCTGAAGACAGCCGTCCTGCCGAAGCGCGCTATTTATTTTTATTCAGCAGGTCCCGAACTTGGTCGATGGTCATTGGCGGATTCTGCCGGTCTAACGATTTTTGACTTTTACCCTGGTCTCGAAACTGATGTTGATCGGCGAAGATTCGGCTCGCGGTCACGTTGTGAGGATTGTTCGCACTGTGAATGTCGCGAACGGACGATGTTCCTACCGGTTCGGGGATGTTTGCAGTTCGATTCTGGGTCGAGGAAATTTTGGGTTCGGTCCCGACCGAGCGAGAAGGATACTCCTTGGTGGTAAGCGCGTGCGTGTTGACGAATGATTTTTCCGCACGGTTCGGCTGCAGCAAAAATGTTCCCACGCTGCCTCGATGTTTGACCACAGCAGAACTGGCGACGTATTTTTTACCCTGAGCATTGTTCTGCAGCTCCAGGTTCGGCCTAAGCAGGCGATCGACCAGGCTGGGCTCTTGCTGCTGCGCCCAGCTTGCCGAGACACACAGGCAGGTTAGATAAATTGTCCGCAACCAGCGCACGCCTCTTAAACTCGTAAAGCGGCGGTTCGCTTGTAAAGCAAATTATCGGCAGTCAGACGATTTCCAACCGGTGAGGAGGAGCCGGCCGTCCTTCTCGATTTAGGCTCGACCGCCTCAGCGGCCAAGAGCTGCCCGCAGATTCGCAGCGCCCGGCGGTGCGGCGACACGCCCATGCAAAATGTCGTAAGCAGAGACGGGGCGCCCATAGTAATGATCGTTCGCGCCTTTGCGTGTGCCGATCACAGCGCCTTCCAGCGACGCGCCGATAAAAAGGCCTTTCGTTTTGCTGTAGGTATAAATTGCCGCTCTCGGAGTCACATCGGCCTCAGCCGCGCGTCCCACTGGTCCCGCGGCAACGCTTGCGTCCGCTCCGAGCGTCACATTTCCGCCCTTCGAAAAGGCGCGAACAGCGCTTTCGTTGTTAAGCACGATCACAAAATCGGTCACTTGCGCGCCGATTTGGGGTCCCCAACCTGCGCCGCCGGTGCCGATGAAAGACGGCCCCGACCAGCCGTGTCCCGTTCGCGCGACCACTACGCCTTCGCCGGCCTTTCCGCTAAAAATAAGGCCGGCTTTCACGACGCTGATAATGGCGAGACCTCGCGCATTCCGGAGAATACGCGGCGGAATGCCTTTCTCCGGCATGTGGCGGAACTCTCGGATCGTGACCGCCGAGCGATCGACCGTGTCTTGCTCAGTCGCGTTCGCCCCAATTAGTGATAAAGAAAAGATCGTTAGGATGAAGAATAGCTTTTTCATTGCAGTACAAGTACTTCGCCAGCTTAAAGGTGCGTGGACGTGTCTTTTCAATAAAGATGTCGATCTTCCGAGATTGTTAGGCGAACGGCGCTGACGATGGAATTGGACGAAACCTTCATGCAAGAGGCGTTACGCCTGGCAGAGAAGGCGCGTACCGCCGACGAAGTTCCAGTCGGCGCGGTGGTTGTCCGGCAAGGCAAAATCATCTCGCGCGGATACAATCAAGTCGAGCTCCTCAAAGATGCGACGGCTCACGCCGAGATGCTCGCATTAACAGCAGCCGAAGCAGCCGTCGGCGACTGGCGCCTGACTGACTGCGATCTTTACGTGACAAAGGAACCTTGCCCAATGTGCGCCGGGGCGATTGTCCACACCCGAATTCGTCGGGTGATTTTTGGCTGTACGGATGTTCGCGCCGGGGCCGCAGGCACGGTAATGAATTTGCTCCAACACAACGCGCTCAATCACCGCAGTCAGATCACCAGCGGCGTTTTACAGACCGAGTGCGCTTCAATTTTGCAGGATTTCTTCCGCAAAAAACGCGGGGCGATGGAGGACGACGCCGCTCCGTGAGCCGGTGGTGGCTTTCAAGTGGATGCTGATCACGGCGCCACGCCATAAGATCGATTCAGATCATCCAGTAGCCTAACGAGAGCCTCGCCAGCCGGTGAGCGCGCATGTCGTGAAAAGGGGTTTTGTCGTCATCACGGACTTACTAAATTCAAGCGCTGCAGGTAGCGGCGAGTCTCAATCTGCCACTCCTGCCCCAACGCTCGCTCCGGCGCAAATCATTCAAATTGACGAGCTTTGGCGCGATGTGGCGCTCGCTGACATCGTGGAGCACGAATCGGAAATTGGCTGCCTCGCTAGGACTCGAAGCTG
>QHOI01000062.1 GCA_003218705.1 Verrucomicrobiota bacterium
CGACCGATCAGGAAGCGGGCGCGTGCAAATCAGTCAGTGGCGCGCATCGGATCGGTGAAGTCGTGATGGTGGATCAATCGCCGCTCGCGCGGACGCCGCGCTCAACGCCGATTCTTTATCTCGGACTTTACGATCGCGTCCGCGAACTTTTCGCCGCACAGCCGGAAGCGATGTCGCAAGGTCTTACCGCGAGCGCGTTCTCGTTCAATTCCGGCAGCGGCCGCTGCGAGCGCTGTTCGGGCACAGGGTTCGAAAAGATCGAGATGCAGTTCCTGAGCGATCTTTATGTGCGCTGCGCGGAATGTGAAGGCAAACGTTTCCAACCGCACGTCCTAAAAATTAAACTGCACGGCAAATCGATCCACGACGTGCTGGAGCTGACCGTGAGCCAAGCGATCCAATTCTTCGCGCAGATCGGCGAAGGGAAAACTCTCTCTGATCCGCTGGATGTGCTCGATGAAGTTGGTCTCGGTTATTTACGACTCGGCCAACCGCTCAACACTCTTTCGGGCGGCGAATCGCAGCGTTTGAAACTGGTCCGGCACTTGGCCGAATCCAAAACTGCCGCCGATGTCGAAGGGAACGGTGATGGAGCGCGCGGCAACTTGTTTATTTTCGATGAGCCGACAACAGGTCTCCATTTCGACGATGTCGCGATGCTGCTGCGGGTTTTTCAGCGCTTGGTCGAGCGCGGAAACTCGATCATTGTGATCGAGCACAATCTCGAAGTCATTAAGTCGGCTGATTGGATTGTCGATCTTGGACCAGAAGCGGGCGACGACGGCGGCGAAGTCGTTGGCGTCGGCACGCCCGAGCAGATCGCAAAGATCGAAAATTCGCATACCGGAAAATTTTTGCAGAAACCCCTGTCGAGTGCGCGTACCGCGTCGCGTCCTTCGTCACGGCGACTGGCTCATCCGAATGGCGATGACGAAGAATTCGCTCGCGCGGCTGAGACTGCCCCGCGTTTCCGAATTAACGGCAGCAATGGCGCAATCGGCATTCACGGCGCCCGCGAGCACAATCTAAAAAACATCGACGTCACAATTCCGCGCGACCAGATGGTCGTGATCACCGGTTTGAGCGGCTCGGGAAAATCGACACTCGCGTTCGATATTTTGTTCGCTGAAGGACAGAGACGATTTCTCGACAGTATGTCGCCGTATGCGCGGCAGTTCGTCGAGCAATTGGAGAAGCCGGATGTCGATCTTGTCACCGGTTTGCCGCCAAGCGTGGCGATCGAGCAACGCGTCACTCGTGGCGGAGGCAAATCAACCGTCGCGACGGTGACGGAGGTTTATCATTTTCTCCGGCTGCTTTTTGCGAAAACCGGGACGCAATTTTGCCCGGATTGCGATTTTCCGGTCGAAAAGCAAAGTCTGGCCGCCATCGTGAAGCAAATCGAGACGGCGGCGAAAAAAGGCGCGCTCAAAGTTCTAGCGCCGGTGGTGAAAGCGCGGAAAGGATTTCATACCGACGTCGCGCGTTGGGCCGAGCGGCAGGCTTTTGACACGTTGTATGTCGACGGCGCGCTCATTCCAATCGCGCAGTTTCGAAGACTTGAGCGTTTCAAAGAACACAGCATCGCAGTCGTCGTCGGTGTGATCGACGCCAAGCGGATCGCGAAAGCGCGGAACCTGGCGCAACGCGCGCTCGACATTGGACGCGGCACGGCACACCTCCTCGATTCAAAGAACCGGCTCACAGTCATGAGCACGGAGATGAGTTGTCCGAATTGCGGCCGCGCGTTTGAAGAACTCGATCCGCGATTGTTCTCATTCAATTCGCCGCACGGCGCGTGCGAGGAATGCGGCGGGTTTGGCGAAATCTGGGACCAGGAGTTTCAAACCGCCGCCGAAGAAACCAGTGACTCTGTTTTGGAAAATGAGCTTCGGGCCGAGCGCGAATCGGAATGGATCGATGCGACCGAAGCGCATGAATGTCCGAGCTGTCACGGTTCGCGTTTGAATGCGGTCGCGCGACATGTGCGCGTGCGAGGCCAGACAATCGATCAGTTCACGAATCTTTCGGCAAGCGAAGCCGCTCGTAAGATCGACAAGCTAAAATTTCACGGCACGCAACAAACGATAGCCGCTGATCTCATTCCCGAAATTCGGCAGCGGCTCCGCTTCATGCAAAACGTCGGGCTCGGTTACCTCGCGCTCGGTCGCTCTGCGAAAACATTAAGTGGTGGTGAATCGCAGCGGATTCGACTGGCGGCGCAGCTCGGCTCGAATCTGCGCGGCGTTCTTTATGTTTTGGACGAACCCACCATCGGCCTGCATTCGCGCGACAATTTGCGATTGCTCGATACCCTCGCGGCCCTGCGCGAAAAAGGAAACTCGCTCGTGATCGTCGAGCACGACGAGGAAACGATGCGACGCGCCGATTACATTGTCGATCTCGGCCCCCGCGCGGGAAGTCATGGCGGCGAAGTCGTCGCAACCGGAACGTTGCGCGATCTCGAACGCTCCAAACTTTCCGAAACGGGCCGCTGTTTGAAAACGCCGCTGTCTCACCCGACTCGCAAATCGCGGCGATCGCTGGGCACGGTTGAGAACTGGATTCAGGTCCACGGAGCCCGCGCCAACAATTTGAAGGATGTCGATGTTAGGTTTCCGGTCGGCCGCTTGTCCGTTATCACTGGAATCTCCGGCTCTGGAAAATCGACCTTGATGCACGAGGTGCTGTTGCCGGCGGTGATCGAGCAATTGGAAAATAGGAAGCGCAGCGGCAACGGAGACTTGTTCAAGCTCGTCAGCGGCACGGAAGAAATCGAGGCGATTTACGAAGTTGATCAATCCCCGATCGGAAAGACGTCGCGCTCGACGCCAGGCACTTACATTAAAGTTTTCGACGAGATCCGGAATTTGTACGCGCAACTTCCGGTATCACGCGTGCGCGGTTATTCGGCCAGCCGCTTTTCATTCAATGCGGAAGGCGGCCGTTGCGAAAGCTGCAAGGGCCAGGGCGTGATCAAGCTCGAAATGAATTTTCTGCCGGAGGCGTTGGTGCCGTGCGAAGACTGCGGCGGGCGCCGCTACAATCCGCAGACGCTTGAAGTGCTCTACAACGAAAAGTCTATCGGCGACGTGATGGAGATGACGATCGAGGAAGCGGCGGAGTTTTTTCGTGCACATCCAAAAATCGCGCGTCCGCTTTCCTTGCTGGTAGAAACCGGACTGGGTTATCTCAAACTCGGCCAGCCGAGCCCGACCTTGAGCGGCGGCGAAGCGCAACGGCTAAAATTGGTCACGCAATTGAAGCGCGGCGTTGGTCGCGCCGAAAACGAGCGGATTCGAAAAATGCGCAAACCGGGATCGACGCTGTATCTGCTCGAGGAACCGACGATCGGTTTGCACATGGCTGATATCGATCTTCTCCTGAAAGTGCTGCATCGATTAGTCGATGAAGGCAACACCGTGATTGTGATTGAGCACAATTTGAGCGTGATCGCGGAGGCCGATTACATTGTCGATCTTGGGCCTGAAGCTGGCGCGGACGGCGGCAAGATTGTGGCGGTTGGAACGCCGGAACAAGTCGCCAAGAATCGCACGAGCCGAACGGCTCCGTTTTTGCGGAAAACACTCGCGCAATCAGGCGCAGATCGGCAAAAGTAATCGGCCTCTGTATTGCCCGCATGGTCGCTTACTACGTTCACGATCTTAATCCGCTGATTTTTCGATTGTGGGACAATGTCGGTCCGCGCTGGTACGGATTGGCTTATGTGCTCGCCTTTGCTTGCAGCTATGCCCTCTTTCGACTTTTGGCGAGGCGCGGTTACGCCGATTTGCCGGTAGCAAAAGTTGGTGATTTCATTACCGCAGCCGCGCTTTTTGGCGTGATCGTCGGCGGTCGGCTTGGTTACGTTTTTTTCTACAAGCCGGAGATGTTGCGCGAGCCGATGTCGATCCTGCGGGTGTGGGAAGGCGGAATGTCAAGCCACGGCGGGATCCTCGGCCTGCTTGCGTTCACATTTTATTATGCCTGGCGGCACAAAATCTCGTGGATGAATCTCGGCGATAATCTGGTGGTGACGGCGCCGATCGGCTTGTTTTTTGGGCGCTGCGCCAATTTCATCAATGGCGAGCTTTACGGACGCGCGACGGATGTCTCGTGGGCGATGCAGTTCCCGAAGGAGCTGACCGAAAATATTGGCGAGGCCGAGCGTGCGATTGCGGCCTGCCGACAGATCGATCCAACGCTTAATTCGTCGGATGCGATTGTGGCCGCGGTGCGGCATGAACTGCAGGTGAAGGAAACTCTGCGCGGAATTCTGACTCCGCGACACCCATCACAACTTTACGAAGCTTTTTTCGAAGGAATTATTTTGTTCGCCATCCTCTGGTTCGTGCGCACGCGGATGAGGCAACCGAACGGGGTTCTCACTGGCTTGTTCTTCATTTGCTACGCAATTTTTCGAATCATCGTGGAAAATTTCCGGGAACCGGACGCGGCTCTCATCGCCGGCTTCACCCGCGGTCAGTTCTTTTCCTTCTTTCTGGTCGCGATTGGACTTGCCTTCGTTATCGCCGCGAAATTGCGGCCCGCATTTCCGAAAAAGATCGTCGCTCGCGAGTAGCCCTTTCGCTTTCGTCAGAATCCGCTAATAGTTCCGCAGGTGAATTGATTGATAGCGTCGTTGATTGCAGCCGGCGGTCTGCTCTTTGCATTTGAGCACGCTACCATTGCCGGCAAGCTCGTCCTCCTTCTCCTCGCGGTCGTCTCGATCTTCAGTTGGTCTGTCATGATCACGAAATTGCGCGTGATCCAATTCGCCCGAAAACAAAACGCGCGATTCCTCGGCGCGTTCCGGCAAGATCGACAACCACTGCGGTTGTTCGAAAAAAATGCGCGTTTCCCCGGTTCGCCGATCTTCAATGTTTATCGGGCCGGTTGTCAGGAGATGACCTTTCACCTGCTGGGCTCGGCGGAAGTGGACGAAACATTCCGCGCGAGGCTCGGCGTGTCCGACAAAATCTCATCGGCGCAAATGGGCGCGGTCACGGCGGCAATGGAACGCGCGGTCGGCGAAACCGCGCTCGAGCTCGAGTCGCAAATGATTTTGCTGGCAACCGCGGTGAGCGGTTCGCCGTTTCTTGGATTGCTCGGCACGGTTTGGGGCGTGATGGACGCGTTTACCGGCGTTGCCGAAGCCGGCGCGCCCAACCTCGCTTCAATGGCTCCCGGTGTTTCCGGTGCGCTGATCACAACCGTGACCGCGCTCTGTGTCGCGATCCCGGCGATGTTCGGTTACAATTTTCTGGTCACGCGCATTCGCGGAATGATTGTCGAGATGGACAATTTTGCGGCCGAACTGGCGTCTGAGTTGGAACACAAATTCGTCGACCATGCCGTGCGCGAGTCCGCATTTCGCAGATGAGGCGCTATTCGCAACGGCAGAGCCTCTCCTCGCTTTCCGAGATCAACATCACCCCACTGCTCGATCTCGCGTTCGTGTTGCTCATCATTTTCATGATCACGACGCCGCTACTCGAGAGCAGCATGAGTCTCATCATTCCGTCGAGTACCGGAAAAAATCCGCCCGCCACTTTATCGCAAGTGCAGACGATCTCGATCGATCGAAACGAAATGATTCGGCTGAACAATCAACTTGTCGATCTGAGCGCGCTGAGTGCGCAATTGGCAGAGATCAAGCGCGCTAATCCGGACGTCGCCGTTGTCATCCGACCGGATCGCGACTTGCCGGTGCAAAAATTGATCACGTTGATGGACGCGTTGCAGCGCGCACAGATCATGAAGGTCGGTATCGCCACGAGAGCGGAGACGAAGTAGGCGATGCCGAAAAACCTGCGCTTCTGGACCAACGTCGGCCTCATCGCCTTCGCGCACATTTTGGTCATCGTCGGATTGATTCGTTGGAGCCGTGAAAGCAAGAATGCGAGCGCACAGAGCGTAGTTTGGCTCAACGGCGGCGGTGGTGATGGCTTGGTCACTGAAAAGAAGAATTTACCTGCCCCGCTGAGGTCGCCGTTACCGCGAAAGGAATCGAAAACGGACCCATTGAAGGAACGTCAACCGGATGAAGCTCGGCCCTACTTGGCTTCGGCGCCGAGCGACATCCAGCTGCCGACGCCGAGGCCTTCGCCTAAACCAGCAGCAACTGCGATTCCGCCCCGCAGTCCCAAGCCGAGTCCAACAGCGGAAGCGAAGACAACGCCGAAACCCACACCAAAACCGACGTCAACCGCCAGTCCGGCTCGGACGCCAAAGAAAATAGTTATGGCTAAGGCGTCTCCGAAGCCGTCGCCGACTGCGAAACCGACCCCGGAAAAAAAGGAGAGCGAGCAAGGCGATAGCGGGGCCGAGAAAAAAGAAATCGCGAAGGCGCTTGCGGCGAAGGACGATTCCACCGCGAAGGAATCAAAGGAATCTCCAGCTACTCAGACCGGTAGCGGCAAGGGGACCGCGCCTGGCAACGGCTCTGGTCGCGCCGGCGGGGCCGGTCCTGAATCGCAATTCGGCTGGTACGGCAGCATGTTGCACGACCGCTTTTATAGCGAATGGGTCCAACCGACGACGCTCGCAACGGCGGGATCAAAAAATTCCGTGCTCGTGAAACTTCGAATCGAAAAAGACGGCCGGGTTTCGAGTTTCGAGATCGTTCGGCCGTCGGGAAGCAGCGATCTCGACGAATCCGTCAAAGCGCTCGCGAATCGGGTCAGCCGCGTCGAGCCATTGCCCGACGGACTCGGAAAAGGGGATCATTACGACGTGAAGATCAACTTCGAGTTAAACTCGGAGTAGTTCTGTAGCGGCCCGAAAGCGTTCGGGGTCGCATTAATCTTCCGGCGGGCCGCTACCGCGGCCATCTTTTGGGATATCGCCGCGGCGCCGGGGCGCTTGCGCAACTAGGAGCGCATTAGTTTCCGGTCAAACGTGCCTCGGCCAAATCGAGATCGCGTTGGATCCGGCGCAGGGCGTCGTCGTTAATCACATGCTGATTACGCAGACGGATGATGGTTTGACGTTCGACGTCGAGGGCTTGTTGCTGAAGGCGTTGGTATTGCGGCGTGGCAATTCCGCCCCCGCAATTTTCGTCGCTTTGGGCGCAGAGTTCGAGCTGCATCAGCCGATCATCGTACTCTGCGCGCAAACGGCTTGTCGCGTCCGCCGAAAAATCGCCATTGTTTGCCAGGCTCTCGACCAAACTGAGCGCGGCTTTGTTGGCTTCGACGCGTGCTTTGCGTTCTTCTTCGTCGGTCGAACCATCGTCTTTGATCCCAAGCTTCCGGATCAGGACCGGCAGAGTGAGACTCTGAAAGACCAGCGTCACGAGAATGACGCAGAAGGTGAAAAACAAGATGTAATTCCGGCCCGGAAACGGGTTGCCGTCCGCCAAAACAAACGGCAACGCAAACGCAGCGGCAAGTGAGATGACGCCGCGCATTCCCGCCCAGGCGACCACTGCGACATTTCGCCAGTCCGGATACGGGTCGCGTTCTCGCACTCGCTTGCTCAATGAACGCGGCAGATAGGTGGCCACGAAGACCCAACCAATGCGAATCAGAACCGCCGCCCCGCTTACGAGCAAAGCGTCATCGATCAACGCAGTAAGCGATTCGCCGCGCAACTCGCGCAAAATTCGTGGAAGTTGGAGGCCGATCGTGATGAAAACGAAACCGTTGAGCAGGAACACGACCATTTCCCAAACGGCGTAGGCTGGAAGCCGAAAGCGCGAGCTCACGATGATCGGTCCATGCCAGCCGAGATAAATTCCGGCCGTGACCACCGCCAGAATTCCCGAAACATGGATGCGCTCCGCCAGTAAATACGCGGCCAAAGGCGTCAGCAACGAAATCGTGATTTGCACCGGCGGATCGTCGAGGTGTCGATGGATCCAGCGCGCGATAAATCCGATTAACAGACCAAGAGCGGTGCCCCCGAGCGCGACGATGACAAAACGGGCGGTGGCCTGGCCTAACGAAAATGTCCCCGTCATCAGCGCCACCACTGCGAATTGAAGCGCCACCAGTGCGGTCGCATCGTTGACCAGACTTTCGCCTTCGAGGACCACTCGAATTTGATGGGGAACCGGAAGCCGCCGGATCACTGAAGTCGCCGCGACTGCGTCTGGCGGCGAAACGATTGCTCCAAGCGCGAATGCGGCCGCCCATGGAATGGACGGGATGAGCGAATGCGCCACCCACGCTACGCCCATCATCGTAGTCAGGACCAGTCCGATCGCGAGCAACAGGATCGGCCGAAGATTTTTCCGAAAATCGCGCCACGAAGTAAAAAGAGCCGCCGGATAAATGAGCGGCGGCAAAAAGAAATAGAAGACAATGTCCGGATTGAGTTTCACCTCCGGCAAACGCGGAACAAAACTCAAAGCCAATCCGGCGAGCACCAATACGACTGGATACGGCAGCGTGATCTTTTGCGCGATGACGACGAGCGCCGCCACCAGGCCTAACAACAGCACAATCGTTTCCGCCTGTTGCATTGTTAATCAAAAATCGTGTTACGCAGCTGCGGACTGGTCTCTCGCCGCCTGGGCTCGAGCACGCGCGCGATTCGCTTGCAGCTCGGGCAAGTGTTTCTCGGACCAGCGGCAAAGCGCCCGCAACGGTTCGATCAAAGTCCGGCCCAGTCTGGAAAGCGAATATTCGACCTTTGGCGGAACGACCGGATAAACCTTACGGTCGACTAGGCCGTCCCGCTCCAGGCTGCGGAGAGTTTGGGTCAACATTTTTTGCGAAATTCCACCGATCTCGCGCTGGAGCTCGGCGTAACGCATCGTCTTTTTCGACAGCAACTGGATGATCAGCGCCGTCCATTTGTCCGCGATCCGGTCGAGGACGAGACGCGATGGGCATTGGGCGTCCATCACTGAGGCGGGGGATGATTTAGGCATGTCCTTGTCTAGGGCGAGTCGCTCCGAGGCGCAAGGAAAGAGAGTAACATGCCAGTAGATGTGTATAGATGAGATCGGCATGTAGTTGACCGGGCGGGACTGGAGTCCGAGATTTAGTTATGAGAATTTCTAATGTTGCCGGCGGCCGAGAGCCCACCATAGCCGCTTTATTAAACGAATCTGAAGCAGGCTCGGTTTTTGAATCATCGCGAGTTTCGCCCGGGTGGAATGACGCGGCGCTGCTTGATGAGTACTCACGCACGGTTGTGAGCGCAGCTGATCGCGTCGGACCGGCAGTCGTTAACATCGACATCAAACAACGTCTCGAGAGTCAGCGCGGACCGCGCGAAGTCGGGGGCAGCGGCTCCGGATTCGTCATCGCCCCGGACGGCTTCATTTTGACCAACAGCCATGTGGTCCACGCCGCGAATCAAATCGCGGTCAGCTTGCCCGACGGGCGGGAGTATTCTGGACAATTGGTCGGCGATGATCCCGACACCGATCTTGCTGTGATTCGGATCGATGCGCCGCAACTTGCCCACGTGCGCCTGGCGGATTCCGAAAACTTGCGCGTCGGCCAAGTCGTGATTGCGATCGGGAACCCGCTCGGTTTTCAGGCCAGCGTGACCGCGGGCGTGATCAGCGCGCTCGGCCGGTCGATGCACGCGCAATCGGGCCGTTTGATCGACAATATTATTCAAACCGATGCCGCATTGAATCCCGGCAACTCAGGCGGGCCGCTGGTGAATTCAGCCGGCGAAGTGATCGGCGTGAACACCGCCATGATTCGTCCGGCCCAGGGAATCTGTTTCGCGATCGCGAGTAACACCGCAAAATTTGTGGCGGGCTGGCTAATTAAAGAAGGGAAAATTCGTCGCAGCTACGTTGGCGTGGCCGGCCAAAACGTGCCGATCCACCGTCGGGTCGTGCGCTTTTATAATTTGCCGCTCGAGACTGGCGTGCTGGTCGTTTCGGTTGAAAAAAACAGCCCGGCCGAAAAGACCGGCCTGCGCGAAGGCGATGTGATCGTCGCATTTAACGCAAAAGCGATCGGCAGCATCCACGAACTCCATAAAATGCTAATGGGCGAACAGATCGGCGTTCAATCCGAAATCACGATTGTTCGGCATACCGAAAAGTTGGCGCTGGCAATTACGCCGGCCGAATCGCCATCGCGGGCGGCCGTTTCTCGCTAACGCTAAAACGCGTTGCTTGTTTTTCCGACCGCGCTGAGGGACGCTGAATCGGCTCGATGAAAATTCTTGTGATTGGCGGCGGCGGCCGCGAACACGCGTTGGTTTGGAAACTGAAGCAATCGTCGTCGGTCGATCGTATTTTTTGCGCGCCGGGAAATGCCGGCACCGCTGAGATCGCGGAGAACATTGCCATTTCAGCGACCGATTTGCCGCAACTGCTTCGATTCGCAAAACAGAATGATGTCGAACTAACCGTGGTCGGCCCGGACGATCCGCTGGCGATGGGAATTGTCGATCTTTTCACGGCCGACAAATTGCGAATTTTCGGTCCGATCAAATCTGCGGCGCGCCTCGAATCGTCCAAGATTTTTGCGAAAGAATTAATGCGCGCGAAAAGGGTTCCGACCGCGCAAGCGCGGATGTTTTCGGAGAGCAAAGAGGCGCTCGGCTATTGCGACGAGCTTAAATTCCCCGTCGTGATCAAAACCGATGGGCTCGCCTTGGGTAAAGGGGTGATCATCGCGCCCGATGTCGCGACCGCAAAGTCAACCATTGAAGCGATGATGAATGAAGCGCG
>QHOI01000172.1 GCA_003218705.1 Verrucomicrobiota bacterium
CTGATCCTTTTGTTCGATGTCGAGGCAGCCACGGTCGATGTCTGGAACAAGCCCGAGATGACAACGATTCCCGGCTTTTTTGGTGAGGTCTTTGATATCAACGGTAATCGGGTTCTTACAGGCACCCCACCTAATCAAGTGCAGGTTACCGAGCCACTTACGGTAAGTGTTCCCAC
Source organism: Verrucomicrobiota bacterium (assembly GCA_003218705.1). Taxonomy (GTDB): domain Bacteria; phylum Verrucomicrobiota; class Verrucomicrobiia; order Chthoniobacterales; family UBA10450; genus AV40. Next base: position 177 of record QHOI01000172.1, read on the forward strand.
CGTCCCGATTTTCGACCGACTTTATCTGGGCGGGTCGAACAACCTGCGAGGTTTCCGCTTCCGCGACATCAGCCCGAAGGATTTCCATGGTCAGCCACTCGGTGGTCAATCGATGGCCCGCGGGACGGTGGAACTGACCTTTCCCATCATTGAAAAGGCCCGGGGCGCAATATTTTACGACGCCGGTTTAGTTAATCCCGATCCATGGGATTTCGGGGTGGAAACACTGGAAGTTCCGCGCGGCCTCAACGCCCGGGCCAGCGTCAAATATGCAAAAATGAATGGCTTGCCCTTCAATCCATTGACGCCCAAAAGCACATTCGACAGCTTTGGGTCTGATTTTGGCGTTGGTCTCCGCCTGGATCTGCCGATTGGCCCGTTACGCCTCGACTACGGTTATCCGATAGATAGAGCAGGAAATACCGGTCACGGCCATCTGAACTTCAGCGTCGGCTACCAATTTTAATCGAATATTGCCACTTGCGGTCGGGACGGTTTCCGACGACTTATTTAGCCCTCTTATGAAAAAATTGCTTTGTTTGACGGTTGTTTCCTTGCTCGTCCTGCCGATCGCGGCGCGGGCACAGGGAACCTTGAAAATCGGGACGGTCGATATGAACCGCACGTTCCGGGAATACAATAAGACCAAGGACGCTGAGGCGAAGATTAACGACGCCAAGAATCAGGCGAAAAAAGAATACGACGAACGTGCAGACGCCTATAAAAAAGCGCTCGACGATATCAACAACCTCAACAAACAGCTTGAAGCGCCGGCCCTGAGCGCCGATGCCAAGGCTCAGAAAGCCAAGGAACGCGACGACAAGATTTCAAACATCAAGAACATGGAGCGCGAAATCACCGAGTTTCGCCAGACGCGCGAACGCCAGCTTCAGGAGCAGGCGTTGCGCATGCGCGAAGGCATCGTCAAAGAAATTAGCGACGTTGTCATGGACAAGGTGAAAACAAGCAACCTCGACCTCGTGTTCGATAAATCCGGCAACAGCCTCAATGGCGTTCCGGTGCTGATGTATTCTCGCGACAGCGTCGATTTCACGAACGACGTGATCACGGTCTTGAACAAGCCCGGCCGGGCCAGCTCGATAACAACTGGAACCCCGAGCACGGCGACGACTCCGAGCGCTTCCGCGACTCCAAAGAAGCCTTAACGGCAGCTGAGAATTAAAGAACACACGCGGGACAAACTCGCGTGTGTTTTTTGCGTACAGGTTGAAGATTCGCGATTACGTTTCGGTTGGATTCGGAGCGAAGGTGAGTTCAAACCAAGACCAGCAAACTCGATCGCCAAAATGCGGACTTCCAGCGCTCTGGTGGATCGTCTTCGTTTCACTCACCCTGGTTCGACTCGGACAAGCGGCCCCGAGTTGGGAATCCACTCTGACCAAAGATCCGCCCGGTAACTTTCCCGAGCTTCGACCGGTCCGCACCACTTATCATTTCGGCTGGTCCGGGTTTACCGCCGGCACCGGCGACATCCACTTTACCAAGACGGCTGATAAACGTTTTCAGCTTGAGGCGAGCGGTCGAACGATTGGTCTCGTTCGCGCTCTGTGGAGATTGGACGCGAGCTACCGCGGATTGGCCAACCCGGAAACGCTTCGTCCGATCGAAAGCAAACAGACCGAAATCTACCGAAAGAAAAAGCTCGTCACTGATCTCAGTTTCACCGATTCCGGCGTTATGCGAGCGCGAACGGAAGGGACCGGTGCCAAAGCAACCAAACCGTTCAATTTCCCCAACTTGTTTGATCTGCACAGCGCCCTGCTTTATCTGCGCAGCCAACCGTTAAGCGATCACGGCGTTTATCGCATTGTCGTTTATCCAGCCACCTCCGCTTATTTGACAACTGTGACCGTTCTCGGCCGCGAACACGTGGCCGTCCGGGCGGGCGCCTACAACGCGATCAAGATCGATCTTCAGCTCCAGCACTTGGGCAAGAAGCTTGAATTGGAGCCACATCGGAAATTCCGGCGCGCGACTATTTGGATCTCGGACGATGCAAACCGAATTCCGCTGCGCGTTGAAGCACAGATTTTCGTCGGCACGGTCTTTGCCGAGCTCCAGGCGGTGCACTTTGATCAGGAAAAAAGTTAATGCTCTGATGTCGATCCGTTGACAAGATCCATCTGGCAAGGACGGATTCGCCGTGGCGACCAATCAGCGTTCAGGTATCCATTCGCCGCGCACTGGCGCTTCGCGCAACGGGCGGCGGCGCGGAACGTAAATCGGAGCGTTGGCGCCTGGTAAGAGCTCGAGAGCGGCAAGAGTTTCCAAGTCGAGTCGCCCGGTGACCGGGAGACGGACCCGAGCCTGATAGGCCCGTAAGGAAAATTCCAAATCAGGACTGGGGTACCCGTCGATCGCACCCCGATAAAGCCCCCGCCGCGCCAGAAGATTTTGTGCTGAAATAATGACGTCCCTCCGAACTTGCGGCGGCGCCGCTTGATACGGCGTGCCGGCAAAATTGTCCGCCGGATGCGCCGGAACTGCGTCGTAATCCGGTCGGACCGGTCCTTGTTCGCCACCGCGAATCCGTCCGTCGGCGGATCGATCTTGCTGCGGTTCCGGAAACGGCTGGCCAGTCAAAGGGTTTGTCGGAGCCGAACTTTCTCGCGGTTGGGCGCGCAAGTCCGAAGTTTCCGGCGCAGCCGGCGCTGGAGTCGGGGACGCTTTTACGATCGCGCGAGCGCCGGAAGAATCGACCCCAAGAGATTTGAGCGTTTCATCATTGAGATCGCCACTGATTTGAAGCCCGTTGCGGATTTGGTAGCGCCGAATCGCCGCCGTCGTGTCCGCACGAGTGCGGCCACCAGAACCACAACTGCGATCAAAAGTTTCATGTCGATGTTGCTTTGACGCCGAAATCTGTCCGCTATTCAGTCCCCGCCCCGGTCACGGCCAGCGGCAGCTGCCGTTCTTTTAAAACGTCGCGATAACGCAGAATACCTTCGCTAATGGCCGCCGCCATCTGTTCGCGGTAATCGTTACTTTCCAGCTTCGTGATATCGTCCTTGTTGCTAAGAAACCCAGCTTCCACCAGCACCGCCGGGACTCCAACGTTGGCAATCACAAAGAACTGCTCGGCTTTTGTTCCGCGATCAGGCGCCTTCGTTCGCGCCACCATCGCTTCCTGAATGAACCGGGCCAAACTCTGGCTCGCCAAAGTGGGCGACTCGGCCGCCCGCCCCTGAAAAAAGGGAATCCACGAAACAAGCCGCGGAGCCGGAGCCGCCTGATGCTCGGCATAATAAGTTTCTACGCCGCCGACCACCTTTTTGCCTTCATTGAAATGGATGCTGACAAAGATACAATCCCGCGCGCGATTCGTAACTGCCGCGCGATCGGCGAGCGAAACATAACTGTCGCCGACTCGCGTCATCAGCGTCGCCAGCCCTTGGGCCTGCAGCAATCGATCGACGCGCTGCGCGATATCGAAAGTCAGATCCTTCTCATAAATCGTGCCGCACATCGCTCCGGAATCCTGGCCGCCGTGGCCCGGATCGAGAACAACCAGTGTGAACGGCGCCGGCGCCGCAGTTCGCCGCGACGAAATTGCCGGCCGTGGAGTGGAAAGAACCTGCCACCAGACGAACGACGCGACCATCAGCGAAAGTCCCAACCACGCGACAATGTTCTTCATTGCCCCGCCAAAGCCGAATCGCCCTCGAAACATCGTTACTTTTGAAGAGCCGACCGCACTTCTTCGTCTGCCAAAGTTCGATAACGAATAGCGCTCTTCCGGTCGCGCTCCAACACGGCCGCTTCAATTCCAGCCTTGGCCAGCTCCTCTTCTCGGTGTTTGCGAACAGCGTCGCGCTCCGGCAATTCCTTGTTCGCGTTTTCTCCCATTGCCAGCCGGCCGACACTCCATGCATCCAACGCGAGACTGATCGCATCCGGCAACGCGGCATCAGTGACGTGCTCTTTTCTCAAAAAGGTTTCCATCCATTCCGCGGACTGACGCGTCCCGCTCAAGACGGCGAATCGCTGTCGCGGTTGCGCGGTCAAACCATCAGCCGCAATCGCGCCATCGTAATCGATGCGCAAAAATAAATCTTCCTTCGGGCTCGAGCCGATTTCGGCAAAAAGAAGCCGCGCCAGATAAGGCGGACCGTACACTTGTTCGAACGCGCTCTTCATCACCGAGCTGAGCGAGTAATGCGCGAGACGCCGGAGAGAGACATCGGCTGCTGACCGTGTAAAACCCTCAGTGCTGGCCAATTCAATGGCCGCCATCCGCAACCGCTCGATATCGCCAGGGTGTCCGATCGCGCCCATCGCGATCCGATCGTAAATCTCGAAAATCTTTTGCCGCGCCCGACCGAGCGTTACGAAAAGAATTCCGTCACGATATCCGACCGCCGCGATCGGACTGCCGGCCGCAAGCTGTGTTTCGATATACTCGCGCCGGTTCGCGATCGCTTCTACCCAACGATATGGTTCTTCGATCATGCCACGCTCTGTCGAAAGACCTGCGCGATCTTTTCTTCTGGCAACGTCGTGATCCCGTCGCGCGAAACAGTTTTGATCAGCGGAAAAATCTTCCCGCTTCGATCGACCCCGCCGGTGGACGTGTCCGCTTCCGCCGCGGTGTCGAGCGCGCGCAATGCGATCGCGATCGCTTCGTCCTCATTCAATTCCCGCAGCTTCTTGTCGCCCCAGTTGTTTTCGTAATAAAGAATGCCGCGCACTGCCGGCGAACCGGAGCCAGTCGCGGCGTAATCGGTCACTTCGAATTGCGCGCCCATCGCGTCATAAAAATAGAGACGCGCTTCCGGTTTTGAATTTCCATCGTAGGTCGCGAAGATCGGCACGACCACGCCGACCCCCTGCATCACAAAACCAAAATTGTCGCGCAGCAATTTGGAAAGGGCGCGCACTTTGCCGTCCACACTCATCTCCTGGAGCTGCGTGCGTCGGAAATATTGGAACGAATGTTCGAGCACCCGCGCCATTTCCCAGGCCGTAGCCGGCACACCGGCGATCGCCATGATCGAATGGCGATCGATCTCCAGCACTTTGTCGGCGCGATCGTAAACGACGGTATTGCCTGCAGTCGCGCGACGATCGCCCGCTACCAACACCCCGCCCGCGAACTTGAAAGCGAGGATGGTCGTAGACTCTGTTGGAATGAATGTGCGATTCCCGGCCGCGGCAGTTGGTTCGGGTGCGCTTTGCAGCAAACTTTTACGGCGCAAGATCGCCGGCGTGTTCAACCAAAAAGTGGCATGATCGAGGAGCCGTATCGTTGGGTAGAGGCGATCGCGAACCGGCGCGAGTACATCGAAACGCAACTGGCGGCGGGCAGTCCGATTGCGGCGGTCGGATATCGCGACGGAATTCTTTTCGTAACGCTCGGACGCGTGCGGCAAAAGATTTTTGAGATTTACGACCGGA
>QHOI01000173.1 GCA_003218705.1 Verrucomicrobiota bacterium
AACCAAGAAGCAGATCAAAGCGATCACCGAAGAACATCGCCGGAAGAAAGAAGAGCTGACCGAACAACTCACCGATTCGCTCTCAAATATTCTGCTCGGCGAAAAAATTCCCCTCGACGTCGTCAACGCCGAGACGGGTGAGATTATTATTCCGGCCAATCGCAAGATTACCAAGACGCTCCTGCGCAAACTGGCGAACGTTTACGACCACATCGAGATCGATCCGAGTCCGATTCGGAACAAGATCCGCGAGATCATCGGCCACTACGAACACAAGTTCGCCGAGCTCGAACTCGAGCGTGAACGCTCGATGGATCGGGTGGAAAGCGGCGACGACATTGATCCCGGTATCATCAAGCAGGTCAAAGTTTTCATCGCTTCGAAACGCAAACTTTCGGTCGGCGACAAAATGGCCGGCCGTCACGGCAACAAAGGCGTGGTCGCGCGCATCGTCCCGGAAGAAGACATGCCGTTCCTCGCGGACGGAACTCCGGTTGAGATCGTGCTCAATCCGCTTGGCGTGCCGAGCCGAATGAACGTCGGTCAAGTTTTGGAAACGCACCTCGGCGTCGCGGCCAAAGCGCTCGGCTTCAAAGTTGCCACGCCAGTGTTCGACGGAATCAAGGAGAGTAAAATCCGCGATTACCTAAAGGAGGCGCGCAAGAAAGAAGGATTCAGTTGGGTCCAGGAAACCGGCAAAGCGAAGTTGTTCGACGGCCGCACTGGCGATCCCTTCGATCAAGAAGTGGTGGTTGGGTACATCTATATGATGAAGCTTGGCCACCTGGTCGCGGACAAGATCCACGCGCGCGCGGTCGGCCCCTACTCACTCGTGACGCAGCAACCGCTCGGCGGAAAGGCGCAATATGGCGGCCAGCGTTTCGGTGAAATGGAAGTCTGGGCACTCGAAGCTTACGGCGCCGCTTACACATTGCAGGAATTGCTGACCGTGAAATCCGACGACGTGCAAGGACGCACCCGCATCTACGAATCGATCGTCAAAGGCGACAATTCGCTCGAAGCGGGCACACCTGAATCTTTCAACGTGCTGATCAAGGAAATGCAGAGTCTCGGCCTTGACGTCAAGGTCGGCGGCCAGGCTCCGACCACAGTCTTTGAACACCTCGCATAAATTTTTACATCGACATCTACATTTGGAGAATCAATGAACGAACATTCCTGGCGTGAGTTAGTGGGCGAAGAGCGAGCGGTCGGTTTCGACCAGGTCGCAATTGGCGTGGCCTCGAGCGACACGATGCGGTCGTGGAGCAAAGGCGAAGTCAAAAATCCGGAGACGATCAATTATCGAACGTTTAAACCGGAGAAGGGCGGCCTTTTCTGCGAACGAATCTTCGGTCCGACCCGCGATTGGGAATGCTCCTGCGGAAAATACAAGCGGATCAAACACAAGGGTGTCATCTGCGATCGTTGCGGCGTTGAAGTCACGCTCGCGCGCGTCCGCCGCGAGCGCATGGGCCACATCGAGCTTGCCGTCCCTGTTTCGCACATTTGGTTTTACAAGTGCATGCCGTCGCGCATCGGCCTGATGCTCGACATGAGCGCGCGTCAGCTCGAGCGCGTCATTTATTACGAGGACTACATCGTCATTGATCCGGGCAAGACGCCGCTGCAAAGGGCGCAACTGCTGAACGAAGTCGAGTACCGCGAAGCGCAGGAACAATACGGCGAGGATTTCGTGGCCGGGATGGGCGCGGAAGCGATAAAGAAGCTTCTCTCCGAGATCGAGCTCAACAAGCTGAACAAAGAGCTGGAAAAGGCGATGGGCGCGACCAAGAGCAAACAGATTCGTAAGAAGCTCGCGAAGCGGCTCAAGCTCGTGCAGGGCTTCATGTCATCGCACGCGCGGCCGGAGTGGATGATTCTCGACGTGCTTCCGGTCATCCCGCCTGATCTGCGTCCGCTCGTTCCACTGGAAGGTGGACGTTTCGCGACCTCCGACCTGAACGATCTCTACCGTCGCGTCATCAACCGGAACAATCGACTCAAGAATTTGCTCCAGCTCAAAACCCCGGACGTCATCATTCGAAACGAAAAGCGAATGTTGCAGGAAGCGGTGGACGCGTTGTTTGACAACGGCCGCCATGGCCGGGCGGTCACCGGCGCCGGCAACCGCCCGCTGAAATCACTCAGCGACATGCTCAAGGGCAAAGGCGGACGTTTCCGCCAGAATTTGCTCGGCAAGCGCGTCGATTATTCGGGCCGATCAGTGATTGTTATCGGGCCCGAACTCAAACTGCATCAGTGCGGTTTGCCCAAGAAAATGGCGCTCGTTTTGTTCGAGCCGTTCATCATTCGGCGACTGAAAGACCTCGGCTACGTCCACACCGTGCGCAGCGCGAAGAAAATGATCGAGCGCCAGACACCGGAAGTCTGGGACATACTTGATGAAGTCACCCGCGGACATCCGGTGTTGCTCAACCGCGCGCCGACGCTGCATCGATTGTCGATCCAGGCCTTCGAGCCACAATTGATCGAAGGCGAAGCGATCCGGATTCACCCGCTCGTCTGTACCGCGTATAACGCGGACTTCGACGGCGACCAGATGGCAGTGCACGTGCCCCTCTCGGTCGAGGCGCAATTGGAAGCGCGCATGCTGATGCTCGCGCCGAATAACATTTTCTCACCATCCAGCGGCAAACCGATCACGACGCCGTCGCAAGACATCACGCTCGGCTGCTATTACATGACGCAAAATCCGCGCGGAGTGGTGAAAAAGGACGGCCATCTGCCGCTCTTCGCCGAGCCAGTCGAAGTAGAATTCGCCATGGCCGAAGGCTCGGTCAAAACACACGATCGCATCCGTTTCCAAAATCCGGATTTCGGCCGCCAAACAATTTTCGGAAAGGCCGACGTAAAAGTCCTCGAGACAACCGCGGGCCGCGTCGTCTTCAATCAGATTTGGCCGAAAGAGCTCGGTTTCTTTAATCGACCCGCCGGCAAGAAACAACTGAGCGACATCATTTGGCGCTGCTATCAGGTTGCGGGACCAGCGGCGACGGTCGCGACCCTCGACAAGCTGAAAGAGCTTGGCTTCACCGAGGCGACACGGGCGGGAATCTCGATCGGAATTTCGGACATGATTATTCCGAAGGAAAAAGAGACCGAACTGGAGAACGCCTACAAACAGATCCGCCAGGTCGAACAGCAATATCGCAAAGGCATCATCACCGACGGCGAGCGTTACAACAAGATCATCGATATCTGGACGCACG
>QHOI01000174.1 GCA_003218705.1 Verrucomicrobiota bacterium
TTGCTGGCTAAACTCGTGATTCCGGCCCTCCTTCTTGCCGGCATTTGCTGGCTCGCGCTGGAATTTCTTTTTCAATCGGGCGCGCCATTGCCCGAATGGGAGAAAATTATAGGTATGCTGGTCGTAATTGCCCTCGCCGCCACGGTGTTTTTTGGAAGCGCGTTTCTTCTCCGCGTTACCGAAGTGCGCGACATCGTCGATCTTGTCCGTCGAAAATTTGGCAGAACGACGTTATAGAGGCGCTTCTGTCAAACGCCTAACTAATTTATACGGCGCTCGCCGCGGCGAGCGCCGCTACAACCTCAGCGCTTGATCGAGATCTTCGATCAAGTCATCGGCGTTTTCCAAGCCGATCGATAACCGGATTAGACCTTCTGGCGAGGTCGTGCCCGGTCCTTCGATCGAGGCGCGGTGCTCGATCAAACTTTCCACGCCGCCCAAACTGGTCGCTCTAGTAAAAATCTTTGTGCTCGTCGTGACTTTCATGGCCGGATCGCGGCCGCCTTTCACTTCGAACGAGAGCATTCCGCCGAACATCGACATCTGCTTTTGCGCGATCTTGTGGCCGGGGTGCGCTTGCAAGCCGGGATAATGCAGGCGCTCGACCTTGCGATGGGCGGCGAGAAACTCGGTCACCTTGGCTGCGTTTTGTGAATGCGCGCGCATCCGCCAGGGCAGCGTTCGCATTCCGCGCAGGATGAGCCAACAATCGAACGGCGAGGGGACCGCGCCGCCCTCATATTGAATGTTGCGAATGCGCTGGAAAAGATCGCCGTCGCTTTTTGCGACCACAATTCCGCCCAAAACGTCGCAATGGCCGCCAAAATATTTTGTGGTGGAGTGAAGAATAAAGTCGGCGCCGAGATCGAACGGTCGCTGAAGAATGGGCGCCCAGGTATTGTCGCAAACGCAGAGCGCACCGGCGTCATGCACAATTTTTGCAACTTCGGCCAGATCGACAATTTTGAGCAGCGGATTGGAGGGCGTTTCCATCCAGGCGAGCTTCGTTTTTGGACCCAGCGCTTTTTTGACCGCGGCCAGGTCGCTCATATCGATGAAATCGGCTTGAAGTCCCCAACGCAGGAAAATTTCGCGGAGCAATCGCGACGTGCCGTAGTAGGCGTCCACGTGCGCAAGCACGTGGTCGCCCGGCGCGAGGGCCTGAAAAATTGCGCCGGTCGCGCTTGTGCCGGAGGCAAACGCGGCCGCGCTGGCGCCGCCCTCGAGCGCGCTGATTCCCTCCTCCAGCGCCTGGCGATTCGGATTGTTGTTGCGCGTATACATGAAGCCGCGCGAGTAGGTGCCTTCCACGTCGCGCTCGAACGTGGTGGAAAGGTGAATGGGCGCTGAGACTGCGCCGGTGGCAGGATCGACCCGCTGGCCGGCGTGCACGGCGAGAGTTTCAATTTTCATGAGTCGCGGAGAGGTTACGAATTCCGAGAGGATTGTCGATCCATTCGACTTTGCTCGCGCCTTCGCCAAAGGCTAGGTCGGCGCGAGCAGGACATGCCTTGCGCCGCTTTGCATTTGACGTGATGTTTTTCTGGCGGAAATAGCATCTGCACTTTTCTGGCGGATACGCCGCTTTTCGTTTCATGACGATTTACGACGACGAAGTTTTTAAGATGGCCTGTGACCAGTTTCAGGTCATTGCCGATTACCTCAGCATCGACAAGAACGATCGTGAACGGCTGACGTATCCGAAGCGCGCCCTCGCCGTCACCCTGCCCGTGCACATGGACGATGGCAGCACGAAGACGTTTCAGGGTTATCGCGTCCAGCATCACCTCACGCTCGGACCGACCAAGGGCGGAACGCGATTCGCACCGTCACTATCGATGGGCGAGACGGCCGCGCTCGCGATGTGGATGAGTTGGAAATGCGCGCTGGCAAATTTGCCTTATGGCGGAGCAAAAGGCGGCGTGGCTTGCGATCCGTCCAAATTGTCGCGGACCGAGCTCGAGGCGGTTTCGCGCCGCTACATGCAGGAGATGATTTCGTTTGTTGGGCCGCACACCGACATCATGGGTCCGGACATGGGGACGAACGAACAAATCATGGCCTGGTTCATGGACACTTACTCGGTTTACATGGGTTACGCCGTGAACGAAATCGTCACCGGCAAGCCGGTCGCAATCGGCGGAACTGAAGGCCGCCGCGAAGCGACTGGACGCGGCGTCGTTTATTTGATCGAGCGCGCTCTGAACATGTTGAAGATCGATCCCGAAAAGTGCACTGCCATCGTGCAGGGATTTGGAAATGTCGGCGCGGTCGCCGCCCTCTCGCTTGCTTACAAGAGCGGCGTCAAAGTCATCGGCATCAGCGATGCCTACGCCGCAATCTACAATCCAAAAGGCATCGATGTTGAAGCGGCGGAGCAACACGTTTTGAAAAAAGGAAACCTGCGCGCATTTCACGAAGCGGAGCATGTCGATCCAAAAGAACTTCTGACCATGCCGTGCGATGTGCTGGTGCCGGCAGCGGTCGATCGCGTGATTAACGGAAGCAACGCCGGCAAATTAAAATGCCGAATTCTCGCCGAAGCCGCCAACGGCCCAACCACGCCGGAAGCCGATTTAATTTTGGAGAAGCGCTGGGACGAAATTTTCGTGATCCCGGACATTTTGTGTAACGCCGGCGGTGTGATCGTTTCT
>QHOI01000175.1 GCA_003218705.1 Verrucomicrobiota bacterium
GTGCTCGCGCTCCGCCGCATTGGAGAAGCTACCCTCTTCCGCGACAGCGACAAAGTACCGGAGCTGATGAATTTCCATCGTCTCGATTTTAGGCGGTCGACATTACATTGCTCAGGTTTTCTTCTGTCGTGTCTCCGATGCCTCATTTCTGACCTCTGGATTGAGCTTTCAGTGTTTCAGGTTTTCAGGTTTTCAGCGTTTCGAAGATCGGACACTCCGCTCGGCCCGCCCGTTTGTCTAAGGCTGGCCGATCGAATGGTCGCTGCCGCGAAGGGCGTGCGGACTGGCGGTTCATTCTGGTCGCGGAACAAAACGCGGCCTTTGCGGAACCATCACGCTGGTCAACGACCTCGCCGTCTGGTCCAATCCGCAGGAATGGAAGTCGATGACATTTTCGGATACGACTGGGGAGCGCGCGCGCCTCGCGTGTTGGTTTTGGCGCCAAAACGAACTTCCGATGATCTGATCTTTGATTCCGGGTTCAGCCGTTAACGACGCGGCAGGACAAAAGTTGTTTCTGAAAGATTCATCTCGCGCCAGAGTTGCATCTCCTTGTCGGTCAGGCCGCGCGCGTCGGTGAAGACGGCCAGCGGATTACCGGTTAATGGTGTGCGGGTTGAAGACATCAAGCGGGCTTCGGTCCGATTTCCCGCTGTTGGCCGTTGCTCGTCAGCCTTGCCGTAAGCACAATGTATCCGACTCGGTCGCGCGATTACTTTGATCGCTGCTTTGGACTGTTAGCGCCTTGCTTTGCTGCAAGGGCGTGGTGTTTTCGTTGGTTTGCCAAGTTCGTTTGCGTTTGTTTCTGCGCAGCCTGTTTTTGCTTTTGCTTTGGTGATTTGTCGCCCATGACTTTCACTCTACCACGGCCACCGCGCGTTATCTGCGGATCATTCTTCCGCCGCTTACGATGCCGCGCTTCGATTGGACGTGCGGCGCCTGCCGCGCCGTAGTCTTGCGGAGGCGGGTTGGGCATTCGACGTTCGAAGTTCCCATGGCAGAGACCTTAGTCATCGCGAGCGCGAACAACCTTTCCGTCAAATACGGCACCCAGGTGGTTCTCGACGACGCGACAATTGCCTTCACCGAGGGCGAACACATTGGGCTCGTCGGCCGCAACGGCTCGGGCAAATCGACCTTCCTCCAGATCGCCGCGGGCGTGGCGCAAGCCGATTCAGGCGAATTCACACGCCGGCGTGATCTCGTCACCGGCTACATGCCGCAAGTTTCCGGTCTCGACGATGCAGCTACGGTCCATGCGAACATTCTCAGCGGCGCGCAGCGGATTCTCGACCTCATCGCTGAATACGAACGCGTCCCGGGCGACAGCCCGCTCAGCGCCACGCTCCTGGACCAAATTATCCAGGCCGACGGTTGGAATTTGGAACATCGAATCAAGTCGCTCATCACGAATCTGCACGCTCCCGAATCCGGTCGCGTCGTGGGCACGCTTTCCGGCGGGGAAAGACGCCGCGTCGCGCTTTGCCGGGCGCTTCTCGCGCGTCCCGATTTTCTGATTCTCGACGAACCGACCAACCATCTCGATACCGGCTCGATCGAATGGCTGGAGGATTTTCTCGCGCGTTATGCCGGCACCTGTTTGTTCGTCACGCACGATCGCTATTTTCTCGATCGGGTGGCGACGCGGATCGTCGAACTGTCGCGCGGCCAGTTCACCAGCTACGACGGCAACTACACGGATTACCTGCTCGCGCGCGTGCAGCGAAAAGCCGTCGAGGAAATGCAGGAACATAAACGCCAGAAGTTTTTGAAACGCGAACTGCAATGGGTGCGCCGGGCGCCCCGCGCGCGCCGGACGAAATCGGTGGACCGCGTGGAACGTTATTTCGAGATGGCTGCGCAGGACGCGCCGGAGGCGGAGCTCGACGTCGAGTTGATTATCCCCACGCCGCCGAAGCTCGCGAATCGCGTCATTGAATTGCGCGAGGTGAGCGTGGAGCTGGGCGGCCGCACCCTCTTTCAGCACGTGAATCTAAACCTCGTGGCCGGGGAACGCCTTGGCGTTGTCGGCCGCAACGGACTCGGCAAAACCTCGCTCCTCAAAGTTACTCTGCAGGAACTGCCCGCCGCCAGCGGCGCCGTGGAGATCGGCGCGCGGACCCAGATCAATTACGTCGATCAAAATCGGCTCCTCCTCGACGATGAGAAAACGGTTTGGGAAGAAGTCGGGAGCGGCGGAGAACACGTCACGCTCGGCGAACAAAGCATCACGTTGCGCGCGTATCTGCGGCGATTTCTTTTCAGCGAGGAACGTATTAACACGAAGATATCGCAGCTCAGCGGCGGCGAACGGAGCCGGGTGCTGCTTGCTAAAATCCTAAAACGCGGTGGCAACGTTT
>QHOI01000063.1 GCA_003218705.1 Verrucomicrobiota bacterium
CGCCCTTTTTGACCGGGGAGCGGACGTCGATTGGCTTGAGCACCAGCTCGGGTGGATGCGCGAAGTTGTTGATTTGCGTAATAATTTTATCGAGCCGATCGATTTCATTGACCACGATCTTATTGAACTGCTTGCGAAAATCCGCGTCATCGAAACGCTCGGGCAGGAGTTGGGCAAAAGTCTTGATCGCGACGAGCGGATTACGAATTTCATGGGACATGCTCGCGGCCAGGTCGGTCCAGAACGTTGCTCGATCGAGCAACGCTTGTTTCTCGCGCAAAGTTTCCTGAACGGTCAAATCTTGGATTACCGCGACCGCGCCGAGGGGCGCACCGTTGTCCGCGATTTGGCGCGTTTCGACAGAAAGCGATTTCCGGGTCTTATTGTCGATCCACTGCTGCGGTGGCAGGGGCGTCTTTGCTTCCAATGCTTCGCGCAGAAAGCCGGCGAGCCTGTTGCCGACCGCTTCCACCGGCTTACTCAAAGTGTCCGCACCGGACAAACCGAGAATTTTTTCGGCAGGCGGATTAAACCAACGAACAGTCGCGTCCACGTCGATGGCGACGATGCCGGGCGGAATTGATTTCAGGAGCGTTTCTGCCAGCGTTTTTTGGACGGTTGCTTCTTCATAGAGAAGCGCATTTTCAAGAATGGTGGAAACGTGCTCGGCCAGCATCGTGAGACCTTCCAAGTCGCGATCGTCGAAAAGCTGCCCGGTCACACGGTGGCCGAAGAAAACCCAGCCGATGATGCAGCCGCGCGCGTAAAGGGGCACGATCGCTTCGGCGCCGAACATGTCGAGCGCGCGCCTCATAACGTTTCGCTCTCGCTGATCTGGTGTTCGAGCAAGATTGGCGCGGGAAATGAGACGCGCATGTAACTCAAACCAGCGCACCAGCGTGTCACGCTTTTCGAATTCCAATTCTTCGGTTTCGGGCAAGCAATGAAGGCCGGCACTCAGGCGATACACATCTCCTTTGCGAGTTTGCGAAAAGAGTCCTACCCGGCTCACGCCGGCTGCATCAGCTAGGGCTTCCACCACCGCCGCCACCAGCGTGTCCATATTGTCCAGACGACGAAGGACCCGAGGGAATCGCAGCAACGGCAACGTCCTGGTCGCGTCAATCGATTGATGTGCCGCTTCAGCTTTCCGGGAAACATCCGGCGTCAGGGTCGATGTTTCACGCAAATCGCGGTTTTCCTGTGAAACTTTCAAATAATCGAACGCGCGCCCGAGAAGCGCTTGAAAACGGCGCCGTTCTAAGCCGATCTCTTCAGCGGCGTATATTCCAACCTGTTCGGCTTCGCGCAACGTCTCAGATTGAGCAACGCCGAATGCAATGATCAAAATATCGGACCGTTCACTCTGGATTTGATCGATTAATTCGCGGCATTCTTTTGATCGCAAATCCATCATTAAGACGGACGGGCCCACTTGCTGCAGAACAGGCTGGAGGCGATCTGGGTCGCTCACGTGCCTCACTTGAGCCATCGTGCGCAAAAATGCTCTCGCCCTGCGAACGAGCTCGGCATCCTGCGTATATATGATGCAGACCGGCGCGGGCGTCATGCGGCAGCCACCTTGCTGTCAAACCGCACTAACGGAAGCGCAATATGAAACGCCGTGCCCTTGTCCAGCTCGCTCTCGACCTCGATCTGCCCGCCGTGCTCCTGAATGATTCCGTGCACGACCGATAGGCCTAGTCCCGTTCCGTAGTCTTTGGTGGTGAAGAACGGATCGAAGACGTGCGGAATATCTTCGGCCCGAATCCCTTCTCCGCTGTCGCGAATGGTAATGAGCAACGCCTCGCGCGCCTGTCCATTACTGTTGCTCTCGCCATTGGCAGAGCCAAGGGGGCTCATCCATTGTTCGTTCGAGCGAATTTCGGTCTTCACTGACAATTCGCCATGCGTTTTCATCGCATCCATGGCGTTTAAAAAGAAGTTGAGGAAAACCTGCTCCAGCTGATCAGCATCGCCGTGGATCGTATCTACGTCCGCCTGCCAGGAGCGATTCAATTTGATGTCTTTCTGGTAAAGTCGGTGACCAACGAGCGTGAGCGCTTTTTCAAGAATCTCGTGCGCGTGCAACGGTTTCAGAATTGGTTTGGCCGGTCGCGCAAAACGGAGCAACTGATTCACTAGTGAATCGATTCGATCGATCTCGTGTCCGATTAAATTTGAAAACGTGTCGCGGAAATCGGAATCTTGGTACCGCTCAGGAAGAAGCTGGGCGAAAGTTTTGAGCGAGACGAGCGGGTTCTTGATCTCATGCGCCATCCCGGCAGAAAGGGTTCCGAGACTGGCAAGCCGGTCGCTCCGGCGGATCTGCAGTTCGAGACGCTTGATCGCCGTAATGTCGGTCAACACCATCAGCGCGCCCAGTACTTCTTGATCTTGCCCGTGAAAAATCGACGTGCTGGCGCGGATGATCACATCGCCGTTTTCGACTCGCATAACGATTTCGCGATTGTATTGACTCTCTCCCGTGCGCAACGTCGTTATCAGCGGTTCCGCCAGGTCGAGCGGAAGCGCGCTCAACGAGCAGTCAAGCATCTCGTGCGGATTCAAGCCGGAGATTTCGCCAGCCTCATTGTTGAAAACGGTCACTCGATCGTCCGTGCCAGCGGCGATAACGCCGCTGGTCAGATTCTCGAGTAACGTTTCGTTGTAGATCCTGGCGTTCTGGACTTCGGTGAAGAGTTCAGCGTTTTCAATTGCGACTGCGAGTTGCCCGCACAAAACCTGGAGTGCGCCTTGCTCGGTCGCGCCATAGATGCGACCGGATTTTCGCGCGCCGAGCAGTAACACCCCGGCCAGCTGATCCCGCGTGAAAATTCCCATGGCCAGCGCAATTTGGAGTGAATCCAATTGCCGCATCACTCGCTGAAGTTGCGGCGTTGGGCGGGCACGATGCAGCTCATCCAATACGATTGGCTCGCGATTCGACTCCAGCTCCGTGATCGTCGCCTGGTCGCGCGTTAGCTCCAAACAATAACGCGATCCGGGCTCGACCATCGGATACCGCTGCGAGAATCCCTGCTTGTCCGGAAGTAGGATGAAAACCCGATCGGCGCCAACCGCCTCGGCGACAGTATTGGCGAAGCGATCTAGCAAATCGCGCAGTGTCGTGACGGACGTCAAAATTTTTGCCGCTTTGCTCACAGTCGCGCGAAAATCGAGTTGGTGAGAGCCGATGAAGAGACGTTCGGCCAGGCGCTGCGAAATGCCGCGAGCAGGAGCCATGGCAAAGGCGATCACAACCGCCGCGGTTACGTGTGCAATGGTGTGGGCGTTTGAGGTCGATGATTGCAGCGCAGTTATGACGAGCCACCACACCAGCGCGTAGAGCGCGAGCAGATAGGCCGCGAGCAGTGAGTACGACATCAATCTGCGCAGCAGCACCCCAACCTCCATCATTTTCCGAGTCGCGATGCCGTAAGCAACGACGATACTGAAAAAAACGACGCGAAACGGCGCAAACCAAGAGAGTTGCGAGGGTTTAAAAAAGCCGCCCAAAACCAGAGAGAGGGGCAATGAGACTATGACGGCAGCAAGGCCACCGATGAGGATGAATGCCAGCTCAGTGCGCGCGGCACCGGTCGTTTTTCGCAAATCTCGCCATACACTGAGCGCCAGGACTGCGATGGCTAGAACAAAGTAGCCTACATAAAGATAGACTCCGGTACCGTAGACCGGAATTGGAGTCAGTTGGTTTCCAACTCGCGTGAATCGCGTTTCCTGCAGGAAAAACCGCGTCTGGCATAAAACGATTATACCAGCCGTTAAGATTAGCCAAAGCTTCGACTGACCAAGAATAGCGCGCCAGGTTTGTTGCCGACCGAGCGACAGTCGCAGCAAATTCAGCATTGCGAGAATTAGGATTCCGGCAACGGATGCGTCTCGAATTCCGACTTCAGCGGCACGCAGTTGGGTCGCCGTTAGTATGTAATACAAGCTGCCCAGCCACGCAGTCGCAGCCAGCGACAGGAGTAAAAATGCTTGGTTTGATTTACGCTGTCGATTCGCCAAAAAGACAGTTCCTCCAAGAGCGAGCTGAATGAGCACCGCAGTAAGGATTGCCACCGTTGAGCCGATCATCGCTTATGACTTCGTGAAACCACCAGTGAGCTTGCGCTACCCCCCAGCCCGCGGACGTTCAATAGGATGGAATCCAATTTTGCTTTTCTCGCGCGCGGCACGAAATCTAAATCGCAGTCTGGATCGGGCAGCTCGTAATTTGCTGTCGGTGGAATGATCTGATCCCGAAGGCTCAGGGCGCAAGCGGCAACCTGCAGTGGCCCACCGGCTGCGAGAGGATTTCCAGTTACGCCTTTGATCGAACTGATCGGCATTGAATAAGCTCGCTCGCCAAAAACTTCCTTGATGTAACGTACTTCGGCTGCGTCGAGAACGGGATGGCCCGGGCCATATGCGCAAATGTAGTCGATTGCGTCGATCGACCGGCTGGAGTTGGCCAACGCCAATCGCATCGATCCCAAGAGTCCCGACCCGGGATTTTCCGGAATGTCGTCTCTCTGCCGAGCGTAGCCGTTGATTTCGAGATAAGGTCGTGCTCCGCGTGCTTCAGCTCGCTCCAAGTCTTCGAGAACAAACATCCCGGCCCCCTCCGAAATCACGCCTGAATCCCGCTCTAGATCGAATGGTCTACTTGCTCGCTCTGGCTCGCCATTTCGACACGAGCTCATACCAGTCGCAATGAAGGCGGCAAAAGTGTGTTTTGTAATCGGTGCATCCGCGCCGCCGGCGATCGCGAGTTCGGCGGCACCCGACTCGATCATGGTTGCAGCGATAGCCAGTGCATCTAAACCGGACGGGCAAGCGGACGAAACGGTCGATGCGTGCGCGTGCACGCCGATTCGGTCAGCGATCACGTTCGCCGCAGCTTGCGGGGTTAAAGCGCCAACTGCTGTTGGAGATATGCCGTTCTCGCCGCGCTCTGCGAAATTACTGATAGAACGTTCGATTATGTCCATAGCGCTTGTACTGACGCCTACTACTACCGGCGTCGGGCTGGGTAAATCGGCCTCGCTAACTTCGAGACCGGCGTCTTTCAGGGCCATCATCGCTGCGGCATAGGCGAACTGGGTGTGCCGCGCCATCCGTTTCGGTTTTAATTCCGGCTCGATGTAATCGTGTGGATCGAAATTTTTTACTTCACCGGCGATGCGGCTTTTCAGATCGCTCGCGTCAAACAGTGTGATCGGACCGATGCCGCTCCGGCCGGCCAGGAGCGATTCCCAAAATTTGTCGTTACCGATTCCATTCGGCGCCAAAATCCCCATACCGGTGATGACAACGCGATTTCGTTTCATTGATCTCGGCGCCTCTGCGCGCGCAGACGGCTCATGAAGAAAGTCCGAGTGACCGCCGCCGTGAAGTCCGGGGTATTAGCGGTTAACTGGTTGTCGATTTTTTCGGCCACGAACGAATCACGACGCATTCTAGACGCTACATTAACTCCAGTCATTATATTTTTTGCACCCCCAACCAGATCACTTATTCACCAAAGCCAGGAACTTATTCACAAGTTGCACCTTGCATGCCACCAATTATTGCTTCAACGTTCGCGCGGCTGAGCTAGATGAATTTACGCCGTTTTTTTTTGCATCTCCGCCCTGTCTACGGCATGCCCCTAGCTTCTATTGCCGCTGCCACTCTATGACCGCCGCGACCGAACTCCCCCAAATCCTTGTTATTGATGACGAAATGGGGCCGCGCGAAAGCTTGCGCATGCTTCTGAAACCAAATTATCAGGTGCACACTGCCGATTGCGTCGAGACTGGCCTCAAACTCCTCAAAGAGAAACAGCCCGACACCATCGTCATGGATATTCGGATGCCGGGAATAAGCGGCATTGAGGGTTTGCGTCAGATTCGCGAAATCGATCCTCATCTTTCGGTCATCATGCTCACCGGTTTTGGCGCGCTTGAAACCGCCAAGGAAGCTTTACGACTTGGCGCTAACGATTACATCGCCAAGCCATTTGATGCTCATGAAATGCAGCAGGTCATTAATCGCAACGTTGAACGGACCCGCGCTCATCGGACGAGCGAAAATGCGGCTGCTGAAATCAAGGAATTGAACAACCGGTTGCTTCAGCAACTGGCGCAAAAAGAACGATTGGCCGCGCTCGGCCAGGCCTCTGCCGAGTTTGTTCATGATCTTGGCAATCCACTCACTATTGTTTGGGGCTACGTCCAACTACTCGCGCGCCGTCTCGAAAAATCTGAGGAGGACGAAAGCGCCAGCTCGGTCAAAGAATTGAAAATCATCGAGCAACATGTGCGCACTTGCCGGGAATTGCTCACGATGTGGCAGGGCTACGGCAATGTCGAAGCTTCGCCCCCGAGAGGAGTTTCCGTTTCGGCGACCCTTCGAGAGATTCTCAAGGGCCTTGCACCTGTGGCCGATCAAAAGGGGATCGTATTTCGAGTGACAATTTGTGAGGACCCGTGCGTGCTTTTAGGAGACGCCTTGCAGCTTAATCGCGCCATTCAAAACGTCCTCATCAATGCCATCCAGGCTTGTCCGGAAAAAAGCGGAATTGTCACAGTCAGCTGCACCCAAAAGGATTTTTACGTCGATCTTCGCGTCGAAGACAACGGGGCCGGTATCCCGGCGGCTCAGTTGACCAAGGTCTTCGATCCTTATTTCACAACCAAACAGGCCGCAAGCGGTACCGGTTTAGGACTCTACATCACCAAGAAGGTCATCGAAGACCACAACGGCTCGATCAAAGTAGAAAGCACCCCCGGCGTCGGCACGATTTTCACGATTCGTCTCCCGCTCTCCCCTAATTAACCGTTAAGTATCGAGCGCGCTCGAAGATCGCTCGATTCTTTCCGTTTCTTTCTCTCGGTTTCACTTGTCAGTTCCCTCGCGTTTGGTTTTGCTGAACGCGTGTCGTATCGTGTCGCGCCGATTTTCTTAATTCGTCTGGCCGGCGTTCCCTTCGACAGGCTCGAACGTCTGGCCACTCCCGAGACCACCAACACCGCTCGCGGCCTGATCGTTGGACAAAACAAAGTGCAGCGGGACGATGAAAAACGCCTGGCCGCATCGCTCGAGCGTGAACTCGAAATCACGCGAAAATCACTGCTTGATTTCGCGCGCACGATTTTGCCGCGTTATTTGATCTTCGCTGCGGAAGGGATGCGCGATCGTATTTCTTCTTTATTGGGAGCCAACGCTAATGCTGCGCTTCCACCGCGCAACGCACGCGCGCGCGAACGCGAACGTCATCTCTTGCTTTACCTTCAACGCATCGCCGCGAAGAACGATACCTTTAGCGAGTTTGGCCCATCCGCCTGGGGAAAAATTAGCAGAAATATTTCCGGCGTAACCCTCGCTCCGGAATCGGGCACGGCGGAACGCGAAGGATTTCTTGAACGTTGGACCGCACACGCGATTGCCGCAGCGGTTAATGCTGATCCGGAAAATTCGAATCCAAAACTAGCAGTGCCTGCGCTTGAGCCGCACGCGGTCAGAGTACTGTTTGACGACATAAAAAATTGGCCGCCAGGTGAGGCGCGCGAGAAGTGGTTGTCGATCTTGGAGGGGTTAGTCGAGCTTCCGCTGAAATTTGCCGCCGCGGCTGATATACAAGATCGACAATCGATTTTGGACCAAGCCCGGATACGCCTCCAATCGATCGGGGCCGAATCCAAGCAAAGCAATCGTTTTCTTTACACCGCGACCAATCCAATCGGAGAAGAATGTTTTCGCGAATCTCACTTCGAAATTAGCGAACGTTTGATCGATGAGGTTCCAATTCAGGCCGAATCATGGATTGATCTCTGGCGTGACAGCTACGCATTTATTGCTTCCCGAGTCGCTGGAGGTCTGCGCGGGGTCATGGAGAAAGCGGGCGCGAAAAGCGGTGTGATGCCATTCCCGGCATTTATGCAGGCCTGCGATGCGGCGAAGCTTTCCTTGACTGGACCGGGATTGGTCGCGTTCGCAGTGATGGCGTTTCAGGAAGTGAAAGCTGCTTTTCGCAAACGCTTGCAGCCGCATCTGAATCTTAGTGAATACGAGCTTACCGTCGAGGACTGCCATGTCGTGCGCGACAACTTCGATTATCCAAAATTCGACGAATACACTTATCCTTCGGCCGATCTCCAGTTAGCTGCGACTTCAATCGAAGCAATCGAGCACGGCGATTATCAATGGATTTTGGCCGAGCTTCATCCGCCGATCGCGCTCCTGCATCATTGCATGTACTGGAGTTGTCCTGACAAACAAACACTCGGTCTTGCTCTAGCAAGCACCACATTCGGCCGGCCCAATTTTCATTTCGGTTTTTTCGCAGCGGACTTTACCGCTCACACGACCGTGCGCGTTTTTGACGCGATGCCGGAACTTTCGAACTTCGTTGCGTCACAGCGAGCCAATCCCAAGTGGAAAAAGATTTCGCCGGCCGACACTGAAGTCTATGTCGATGAAACAACCGGCGATGTCTGTGTCCGCAAGATTGATAATCACGAACATCTCGGATCCTTTGCCCGCGCTTGGGTCATTCCGCTCGGCTTCCATCCGTTCCAATTTGGAGTCGCGCCGCACACGCCTCGTTTGCGTTGCGGAAAAGTTATTGTGCAACGCCAGAGCTGGACCGTGAGAGCGGATGAATTGATTCCCGGCAATTACACCGGTGTCTCGCCTAACTTGGTACTGGCGATCGAAAAATTGCGGGCCAAGAAGAATTTACCGCGCTTTGTTTATATTCGGCCGACCGAACAGGCGTTGCGCCGCAGTGGTGCGGAAGGTCGCGATAAAGATACGAAACCAGTGTTTGTCGATCTCGAGAGCTATTTGTTCCTGGAAATTTTTTATCGTTGGCTGGTCAAGGCGGGCGAGATTGAGGTTAGTGAAATGCTGCCTGACCCCGAGCATTTATTTTGGAAAGAACCAGATGGCCGTCACAGCTTTGAGCTGCGCACACTAGTTGTTCCGCTCTCATGAGAATTGTCGCGATCGCTAACCAAAAAGGCGGAGTGGGCAAGACGACGACTGCCGTGAATCTCGGCGTAGCGTTAGCGGAAAAGAAACTGCGCGTTCTCTTGATTGATCTCGATCCTCAAGCGAATGCGACCAGCGCGCTCGGCATGCAGGAAGTGGAAGGCGAGAGCATTTACGAACCGCTTCTGGGCGGAACGTCCCTTGCCAACAAAATATTGCCGACTCGAGTCGATAATTTATTCATCATTCCGGCCGATCTCGATCTTGCCGGCGCGGAGGTTGAAATTGCGCGAATGCCGGACCACCTCACGCGTTTGGCCAGGACATTATCAACCTTTCGCTCGGATGAAACGTTTGATCTCGTCCTTTTCGATTGTCCACCGTCGTTAGGCATCCTCATGACCAACGCGCTCGCAGCGGCCGATGAGATCCTGACGCCGATCCAGTGCGAGTATTTCGCGCTCGAAGGTTTGGTTAAAATCGTGCGAGTGGTCGAACAAGTGCGGGATTCAGGCGCGAACGATCAAATTGAGATCGGGGGCATTGTCATGACCATGTTCGACAGCCGGACCAATCTGAGCGGGCAAGTGGTCGACGAAGTGCGACAACATTTTGGCAGGCGCGTTTACAATACGGTCATTCCGCGCACGGTCCGGTTGAGCGAAGCGCCCAGCTTCGGGAAATCGATTCTCGAGTACGACCCGAGCGGCGCCGGCGCCAGCGCTTATCGCGCTCTCGCGCGTGAATTCATCAGGCGACATGCTCCTGCAGCCATTGCTCGCGAGACAGAGAAAACACATTTGTTGGAAAGCCTCGATAAATAGTTTGCTTCTCCAGCGCCATCCCGATTTTTTCGGCAACGCGCCGGGAAGCGATGTTCTCGGGGTGAATTAACGAAATGACCCGCGGCAGTTTCAAATCGCGGAAAGCGTGATCGCGCACGGCGCCGGCAGCTTCGGTTATGAGACCCTGGTTCCAATAATTGGGATGGAGCCGGTAACCGATTTCGATTTCATTTTTCTCGTCGACTACTTGATGAAAAAAGCCGCAGTAGCCGATCAATTTGCCGCCTGTTTGGATAACAACTGCAAACTGAGACGGTAGGCCGGCGCGATTCCAAGAAAGAATTTTATCTAGCACGGCCTGCGTCTGTTCCCTGGTATAAACGCCGAGCGAAAACCGCATGAAGTCCTGGTTCGCCATTAACGCGGACAAAACATCGACATCGTCTTCGCGAAATGGCCGTAAAGTTAAGCGTGACGTTTCCAGAATCGCCATTGCGATCAATAAAGACGAACCGCGCGCGAGTTGCGATTTATTACGGAGAGATGTCGACGAAAAACGACGAGTACGCGCGACCGGCCACACCGCCGGACTCATCCAATCTGTCGACTGTGCGGGAGGCGGCGGAGAATTGCACGGCTTGTCATTTGTACCAGCGCGCGACTCAAACAGTTTTTGGTGAGGGACCTAAAAAAGCGCCGATTATGCTCGTCGGTGAACAGCCCGGCGATTACGAAGACGTTGCTGGAAAACCATTTGTCGGCCCCGCCGGAAAAATCATGGACCGCGCGCTGGAAGAAGCGGGGCTCGATCGCAAAGAAGTTTACGTCACCAATGCGGTGAAACATTTCAAATGGGAGCCGCGCGGGAAACGTCGCATCCACCAAAAGCCGAACTCGC
>QHOI01000202.1 GCA_003218705.1 Verrucomicrobiota bacterium
TGAATCGGCCGATAGAAATCGGACGCAGTCGCGTCCACGAAGAGAAAGTGATTGAAACCTTCCGGTATCAGTCGCCAGCTGCGAATGAGCGGATCGCGCAAGATCAAGGCCGTGTCGTCCCAGACAAAACCGTTGCGCATCGCCGGCGCATAGCTGATGAAGACAAAAGCGATCAGGATTAGAGCCGCCCAGATTTTTTTCACGACAAACGAGGGAATCAATAAGCCGTGCGTCTACATTTGCGAATGTTTATGTCGATCTTGCGACTCAGCTCAGGACAGGCGTTGCGTGGAGTTTTGGTTGGAGCGGGTATGATCGTTCTCGCCAGCAGCGCGCGGGCCGACGGCGTTCCGACCGATTGCTCGCAGCTGATCGTGGCCATCGCGCCGGACTGGAATTCGATGCGCGGGAAATTGCAATTGTTTGAGCGCACTCACGGCGGCGATTGGAGCGCAACGACATCGGCGCTACCGGTTTTGTTCGGAAAAAATGGCTTGGCGTGGGGCACTGGTCTCAGCAGCCAGGATGAGCCCGGTTTGCGGAAAAAAGAACACGACGGACGGGCGCCGGCCGGAATTTTCGCAATCGGCAAAGTCTTCGGTTACGACGCCAAATTACCGCCGGGCGGGGATTATCCCTATCATCAGGTCACAGAAGCGGATGTATGGAGCGACGATCCGCGCTCGCCCAATTATAACCGCCACATCGTGATCAACCCACAAAATCCGCCCGACAATTACACCCACGAAAAAATGCGCTCGGGAGATTTCGCCTACCATTGGCTGGTCGAGATCCGGCACAACTCGGATCCGCCCGTGCCGGGAGCGGGGAGCGCGATTTTTTTTCACATTCGCCGCGGCGTCAACCGGGCCACGACCGGTTGCACGACCATGGCTGAAGCGGACCTCATAAAAATGATCGCGTGGATGCGTGCGTCGCGGCACCCCTGTTACGTCCTCCTGCCGGCCGATGAGTACGAAAAAAGGTGGCGCCGATGGGATTTGCCGCCGCCGGAAAAAACCGCGTTGCAATAATAAAAACAACGCGACTCGTTGATTCTCGCGTTGTTTAACGTAGTTGTTAGGCAGACGCTCATGCGAAGACGATCCAATCCCGATTCGGAACCGAACATCCGCCGCATCGACACGAAGACGCGCGCCAAAAAACAGACGCACGGCTTTCAGGTGCACTTTTTGCGGGGAAAGAATGCCGTTACCAGAATGTTCAGCGACTCCCTTTATGGCGGAAAGGAAGGTGCGCGGCGAGCGGCGCGAAAATTCAAACGCACCGCGATGGGTCGCGCTCCAAAGCGCGGCGCCAAAGCCAGATCTCGGCGTCGACGCCGGCGTTAAGAATTTCTTTCGCGCCAGATTTTCCAGCACTCGAGAAACGCGGGCGCAAAATCCTGCGGTCGCGCCTTGGTCCAAGCATCAACAATGCTTGGCGGGAACAATTGTCCGGCTTCAATCTCGTCTGGGTTGAGCCGCAGGTTAGCATCGTGCGATCCACAGTAGAGAGAAACGAATTCGCAATCCGTCCGCTCTGACGCCGTTAGCTTCGCGATGTTCTCTAAGGGAATTTGGATCCCAAGCTCCTCTCTGAGCTCGCGTGCCGCAGCCTGATCGTACTCTTCGCCGGCGTTCACATGCCCGGCGGCGCTTGAATCCCAGAGCAGGGGATGTCGATCTTTCCGGCGGGAGCGCAGTTGGAGGAAGACCTCCCCGGCGGAGTTGAAAATTAGGAGGTGGACTGCCCGATGAAGCAAGTTATTCGCATGCACTTGGCTCCTCGGAGAACTGCCTATGACCCGGTCGAATTCGTCCACGATGGAGAAGGACTCTTCTTGCCCAGCCTCGCTGCTTGCCGGGGCAATCGGGGCCACGTAGTTGGTTAATGCAATCCATTGCTGCAACGAGAGCTCTTCCGCGCGCGCTTTCACGTTGAGTCCAAGTTCAGCGGCTGCGATTTCCCATTTCGGCACTGCATGGCGGATAAGTTTTCCGACTTGTTTGCGTCGCTGTGAGAAACCGCGTCGCACCAGTTCTTCGAATACTTTGTAGTTACAGGCTGGAAACTCCTGCGGATCACGCGGCGTGACGCGCACCAGCGCCGAGTCCACTTCCGGCTTCGGAAGAAACACGCTCGCCGGAACAGTTCGCAAATATTCAACGCGATGATGCAACTGAACGAGCAACGTGAGTGCGCCGTAATCGCTGGTAGCGGGAGTGGCAACGAGTCGTCGCGCCAGCTCTTTTTGTAACATAAACAACCACAGATAGATAGGGCTTGGATATTCCAGGAACTTAATTAAGAGCTGACTCGAAATATAGTAAGGAAGATTCCCGAGCAATTTTACTTTCGGCTGCGCATACAACATGCGCGTATCAAATTCGAGCGCGTCGCCATGCAGGACTTCCAGCGCATCGCCTTGAAATTTCTCGCGAAGAAACTGCACCAGACGTTTGTCTTTTTCGATCGCAGAAACACGCGCGCCCTTCGCCAACGCAAGTTCTGTCAACGCGCCAAGGCCAGGACCGATCTCAACGATAAAATCTTCCGGACTGATGGCTGCTTGATCGACAAGCCATTTCGCGAGATTTCGATCGTGTAAAAAGTTTTGGCCGAGACTTTTCACCGGCGAAACGCCGATTTCTCGCAGAATCGCAGCGATTTCAGACAACTTCATGAAGAGCCAACTTAGGCGTCGAAGCGTTGAAAATTAAACCCTTATTCACAGAATCCTGTGAATAAAGCAGGCTCAGAGGGGGGTTTTATTCACAAGTTATTCAACTTCGAGATAGGTAGGGCGAAAACGGTCCCCTTGGAACCTCTCGAAGCGAACAAAGCGGATAGTTTGGAAAGAGATTGCGCAATCTCCGATCTAAAACCATAAACTACCCTTCTTTTCATGAGCTTGAACATTGAAGCGCTGTCGCGCGCAGCTACCGAAGCGCGCGGTCTCTGTATGGACGCGGTCCAAGCGTCCCAATCTGGCCATCTCGGCCTTCCCTTGGGCTGTGCCGAAATGGGCGCGGTGCTTTATGGCCATGCTTTAAAGCACAATCCGGAGAAGCCGCGCTGGATCGGCCGTGATTACTTTGTTCTCTCGGCCGGTCACGGCAGCATGTTTCTCTATGCCTGGCTGCACCTGAGCGGCTACGATTTGCCGATGTCGGAGATCAAGCGTTTCCGGCAGTTGCATTCTAAAACGC
>QHOI01000136.1 GCA_003218705.1 Verrucomicrobiota bacterium
AGTCTCGACCCCGAGAAACGTGACCGGCACTTTTTTCTCGTGCCGATCGCGATCTGCGCCTGGACCCACAGGACCGGTTGGGGGCGAACCGGGCGGTGGAGGCGGCGGATTTGGCGGATTAGGTTGCGTGAACGCGGCGACCGGTAAAAGCGCGATCGCTGCGATGGTGATGACGGATTTTGTTTTCATAGTTGTAGTCATTGTCCTGAAACGGGAGTCAGCGAAACCTCTTCGCTCGGATAAGAGACGCGCAGTGACGCGCCGGTGGTTGGATTTCGCCACCGCAACGTCTCGCGAGTGTGCGAGCGAACGCGGCGCATCGGTTGTTCGGAATTGTTCGGGAAATGAAGTCCTTCGTCGCGGGTGTGATAAACAACCTGGGTTAAACCAGCCGGAATAAACTGCGCGGTCGAATTCGTAGATGAAAATTGCGGCGCCGGTGTAAGCGATGCCAGGGCCGGAACTTTTTTTACTGGTCGATCGAATTGAATACGCGCGAAGAGCACCAGCGCAGCCGCCGCCGCCAATCCCAGGCCGAGCGACAGCCAGTTGAAATGAAGGCGCCATTCGCGCGGAAGCACGCCGGCAGTAGATGTCGATCTTTTCCCCCGATGAAGAGAGTCGCCGTGACGAGCTTCGGCCAGGGCCCGCTCGACTCGTGTCATCAAATCTGCGGACGGCGGAACCGGCCGAAGTTTGCGGAGTTTGTCTTCGATCTCGGAAAAATCGTTCATACAGGGGGCAAATTCTTTTTCAGATTGGCGAGCGCGTATCGATACCGGGACGCGGCTGTGTTCTGCGAAATTTCGAGAGCGCTCGCGATTTCGGCAAAGGTGAGCTCGTTCCAAATTTTCATGACCAGCACCTCCCGTTGCTCGTTAGGCAAGAGATCGAGCGCGGCCACAAGCGCGCGCTGCGATTCGTCCTCAATCTCGAACATTGGCTGGACAATTTGATCAGTTTCGGAAGCGGCAGTGGATTCGCGGCGAGCGCGCCGGTTGTCGCGCCGGAGAAAATCGAGCGCAATGGATCGCACCGCCGCGTAGAGGAGGCCGCGGTTCGCGATGTCATGTTGTTTTCGCCAAAAACGGACGAAAGCTTCCTGGACAATGTCCTCGGCGTCGGCCGACGATCGCGCCCATTGCCGCGCAAATAGCACGAGGCCGGGTGCGAGCTGGGAAAAGCAAGTTTTCCAATTTTCATCAGTGGCGACATTCTCCATGACCTATTCACGGTCTTTTATAATCGAGACGCCGCCAAATTCTGTTTTTGTCTAAATCGACAAAAATTTCTTGAAATTCTAAGCCCGCGAATCACGCCAATTAACGCCAATAAAAATTACAGAGAAGGCGGGGATACGAGCACATTGGGGAGAACGGAGCAGACAGAGAGGAAAAAGAATTTTTTCAGTCGCCTCTCTCTGATCATTCGCGTAATTCGCGGGCTGTTTCAGCTTGTAGTTGCGGCCATTGACCGCACCGTGAACGGAGGTCGGCGCTTCGGCTATAATTTTGCTTGTGTAGCCACGTCACGGATGACAAAACGGAATTATGAACTGGATAGCAATAATCTGTGCGGCAGCAGTCTACTGGGTCATCGGCGCCATCTGGTACATGGCCCTGTTCGGAAAAATTTGGGCGGCGGGCATCGAGCAACACGGAGTGAAGCTCGAGCGCAGCGGCATGGGCGCGAAGATGATCGGCAATTTCATCTGCAACCTTGTCGCCGCCGTGATCATGGCGCGGTTAATTTCGAGGACGGGCATCATCGATGCCGGCCACGGATTAAAACTCGGCGCCGGTGTGGGCCTTGGATTTTCCGGAACGGCCCTGACGATCCAATATCTGTGGGAATCGAAACCGTTTAAGGTCTGGTTAATCGACGCGAGTCATCACTTTTTCGGCTGCATCGCGCTCGGCGGAATTCTCGCCGTCTGGCGATAACTGTCATTCCGAGTCCTTCGACTTCGCTCAGGATAAACTCCATCGAGGAATGGAGCGAGTGGGACGAGCGACATGGACGGTTTGCGCCGCGAGGGTAGCGGCGAGAGAGTCGGGAGACGAACGAGTTCAATCTCTTACTGTTTCTGAGAACCGGAATATCTAGAGATGTCTCGACTTCGCTCGACATGACAAATAGCAGCACCGCTTCGTCGATTAGATCGACATCGTCACTTCGGTTCAGATTTCGGCAGCGGCTTCAAAATCAAATTACCCAACCAATCCGGATTTGCCACGCCCTCGCGGTACGCTTGCAGCGATTCGACCGACGAGTTAACCCGCAGATTGCTGTAGGTTTGATCAACATTTTGCCAACGCTCGTGCCAATAGACTGCTGCCTTCACCCGCGGATAGCGTGTCCGAAAAAGTTCCAAAGCTTGCTTGATCCATTCCGGTTTATGGATTCCGGGTTCACCGGGCTGGTAGGGAAATTCGCCGGTCGCCCATTCCGCAATCATGATCGGCTTGTTCGGATCGAGGCCGCTTAATTCCTGATACGGCCAGTCGAGCAGTGAAGTAATATCCGGATTCGGTTCGTCTTTGAATTGCTGGCCGTAAACGCTCAGGCCCAACCAATCGACATAATCCGGGCCCGGATAGTAAGCGGGCGCGAAATTCCAAGTATCGAGCGGAGAGGAATAGTTATTGGCGTGAAACATCCATTTGATGTTGGTCGCGCCCCGCGCACGAACGCGGTCGACCACGTGGCGATATGCGCGCCGGAATGTCTCCGGACCTTTCCAGTTATCGGCGTCATCATCCCAATCGTCGCCGCCATAAAATGTTCCCGACCAGGGAAACCAATCGCCGTTCATCTCCACTCCGAAAGCGACGATCATTGGATGGGCGAACTCTCGCGCGCCATCGGCCCACTTGTCGATGTACGCGTCCCATTTTCCGGCGATGATATCGTTGAGACTAAATTTGTCCGGACCGCGATTTTGCACGTACGGTTTGTCCCACGGCGACCAAAAAACGAGCGGCAGCGACCCATGTCGCCAGACCACATTTAAATTCGCGGTCGGAAAAGTTTGCTCACCCCAATAGCTCGACGACGCGATGATCGCCTGATGTTTGCCGACCATCTGCTCGAAGTCCTCGATCATCTCCAGCGTGACGTCGTCTTCTTCGTCCCCGAAATCCATGAACGAGCCGGTGTAGGCACCATGCTCGGGAACCGCGATTTCGACCGGGCCATTTGGATCGATTGTTGAGTTTTGCGAAGACGGCGTCTTGTTGCACGAAAGGATCGACAGCGTGGCCATTGTGACGGCGAAATGACGAATGACGAATGACGAATGACGAAATAATGTCGAACGCAGGATGACGAAGCTCATGATTTGCTTCGCCAGATCTTCGAAAAGATAAGGTGCAATTCCTTCGCCTCCAACCAAAGTGGTCGTGCCGTCGGCTTAAGCTCCGGGACAGCGCGAACAACCATCCGAAGAAAATGTTTCACCTCGCACGCTTCTTTCCGGCACGTTCCAATGTTTTTCAGAAATTCTCTTTTCGAAATTGCGTCATCCGCTTCGACATAATTCGCGGCAACACTCGTCGCGGCGCCGACAAGCTGACTAATTAGCCGACTGGTTACCGCAGTTTGCGGAATCGTCTTCGCGAAATCGATTACAGCTTCACCGAAGTGGGCGGTTCGCTTCTCAAGATCGTAAACGCGTTGTGCCGACACCTCCTCCCGCACAACCAGGGTCTGATCGAGCCCCCAGAACGCATCCTCGTCAGCCCTCCTTCGGGCTTCGTGCTTGGTAATTCCTTCGACATTCGTCATTCGTGCTTCGTCACTCAGATCACGCTCGCACCGGCACGCTGGCGGTGCGCTCGAGTTTGCCCCAGCTCACCCATGCGCCTTTGATCGCGCGCAAAATTGCTTTCCAAATGCAATAACTCAGCATCGGCCGATAAATCAGCCGCATCGGCAAAATCCGCCACGCGCGCGTGATCGGTTCGCGTTCTAAAATGCAAGCGAGCGTCGCCAGGATGACGTCCATGGAAAGAAATGTAATTACAAACGGGAGCACCGCGCTCCAGGCACCGAACGGAAGCGAAGCGAACAAGAGCAAATCCACCACCGGCGTGACCGCCACCAGAATGATTTGGAAGAACCAAACGCTCGGCAAACTGAACCAGCCGAGCGCGCGATAGTTCCAGTTGAAGATCATGTCGCGATGTTTCCAAAGACATTGCAACGTGCCGTAGGCCCAACGAAAACGTTGCCGCGCCAACGTGCGCACCGATTCCGGCGCTTCTGTCCACGCGATAGCCTGCGGCACGTAAACGATGCGCTGTCGATCTTTATGCAGACTCAATGTGAGATCGGTGTCTTCGGCCAGGGTCTGCAAACTTAACCCGCCGGCTCGATCGATCGCTGTTTTTCGGATCGCGCTGATCGCCCCCGGGACGACGGTAATGCAATTCCAGCGCGTGTAGGCGCGGCGATCGAGATTGAATCCGCAGGTGTACTCGAGCGATTGGCACCTCGCGATGAACGTGCCCAGATTGCCAACTTTCGCGTGGCCCGAAACCGCGCCAATCGTTTCGTCAACAAATGGGTCGAGCAATAACGGCAGCGTGTCGCGTTGAAAATGCGTATCCGCGTCGACGAACACAATGATTCCGTGCCGAGCTGCGGCCAGTGCGCGTTGCAACGCACGCGCTTTCCCTCGATTTTCCTGACGCAGCAAACGCACGCGCGGATCGACATCAGCCACGCGTTCGACTTCCGCAGCGGTTTGGTCGCGCGATCCATCGTCCACCACGATGATCTCGAGTTCGCCGTTGTAATCGGTCGAAAGCAACGAGCGCAGAGTGCCGGCGATCACTTTTTCTTCGTTGTAAGCGGCCATCACTATGCTGATCGGCGCTACAAAATCTTGTCTGGGTAAGCGCCGAAAACAATAAGCGAGCCAAATCACCAGCAACGTGCGTGCGACCACCAGCGCGGTGGCGACGATCATGAAAGCCCAGAGAAATTCTTCGAGCGCGTGATAAACGCGGAACCCGGCGCCGCTGACCAGCCGCGCCAACGACGGATTCGATGTTTGCAACGGTGGCATCACCGCATCGCGCGATGTTCCCAACAAAGTGCTCAGGGGCACAATCGTATCGCCGCGTGTGTGCAGCCAATCGAGAATGCGCGGCAGAGCGGCCACCGTTTGGGAACGATCGCCGCCGGCGTCATGCAACAAAATGATACTGCCGTCACGCCGTTGCTGTTTTATCCGCTGCAAAATAATGTCCGCGCCCGGCTTCGCCCAATCCTGCGGATCGATGTTTTCGAGAACGACGAGATAGCTCAAGTCCTGCGCAATTTGCAACGGCATCAGCTCGCTCATCTGTGACGGCTGGGTGTCGGCGGCGTAAGGCGGACGAAACAGCGTGGTCGCGCGGCCGGTAATTGTTTCGATCAGAAGCTGGGTCGCATTCAATTCAAGCCGCACATGTTCGGGCCAGGCCAGCGCCAGGTTCGGATGATAATAAGTGTGGTTCCCAATCTCGTGCCCTTCGTTGACAATTCGCCTGACCAGCCCGGGATATTTCTCGGCGTTCACTCCGACCAAAAAGAACGCGGCCTTCGCGTTTGCCGTTTTCAAAATGTCCAGAATCTTTGGCGTCCATCGCGGGTCAGGACCATCATCAAACGTGATCGCAACCTGATGCTCCCCACCCGCGCCCTGATGATACAGGGTCGGAAACTCGGGGAACTTTGTGTATTTGGCGGTGAGATAGCCTTCTGAATCGACGGCGAGTTTGCGCATCCCGTCGGCGCGACTTTCGTCCACCGTCACGATTTCGCCTTCACCTACGTCAGTGATTGTGTCGGTGCCTTTCAACACTTCGAGTGCATCGCGTGTCTGATTGTCGATCTTGAAATCGCGAGGGACAGCCAGCGCGTCCCAAATCGCGGGATCTTCGGTGCCAAGGCGATAGAGTGCGAAGCCGCCTGCTTTTTGACCGCGCACCTCGCGTAGCTCATTTAATAACGTAACCACGTCGAGAAACCAGACGGCGTGTTCCTTGTCGCCGTCCTCGAAATAAAAATACGGATTGTAACTGGGACCGCTGACCTCGGCGCCCTGGATTTCAGCGTTGTTCGCGCGACTCATTGCCTCGGCGAAGCTGATCAGCTCCGCTTTTTTGCCGCCGACCGTCCAATCGTAGCCATAACTGCCGAGCGTAATGATCCATTGCTTGGTATCGGTCTCTTCAAGCAGCACATGCAGCCAGCCTTCAAACCACGACCGCGATCCGAGCGGCCCCGGCGGATCGATGTCCGAAGTCTCATCGAAAAGCGAAGCGACGAACCGATCGACGTTGTCCGAAAGCTCGTCGAAATCGATGTACTCAAGCTCCTGACCCGGTTGAACGGTGAGCCAAAGTTCCTTGTCGTCGTTGTGGAGCGCGTCGCAAAACTTGTCGATGAACGCAGTAATGTCTTTTTTGTAAACCGGATCGATTTGTTCCCAGTCGATCACGACACCAGCGGCTTTCGCGTCGCGCAACGCTGCGATCACGTTTGCGAAAAAGCGCTCCTGTCGATCCGCCGGCCCGTGCGCCAGATTTTCGATCGCCTCAGGTTGCCACGAGTCGCCGACTAAATTCGTTACCAACGGCATCAGCTTGATCCCTTTGTTCGCGCAAAATTTTGGCAGCCGAATGTCGGGGTCGATCTGAATGTCGCCGAGACCGTTCACGACTGTGATCCACTCCGGACACAAATGCGTAATCAGCGACGCGTGCTCTTCCAGCGACGAGTAACTGTAGGGATCGCCATTGGTGTAAAACGCAAGACGCACCTCATTCGGTGGCGCTTTCTTACGCGGCTTGGCCGGCGGGGTCGGCGTCGGTGTTGCGCCGGCCAATTTTTTTGCAGCCTGTTTGGCGGCTCCAAACTTCTGCCAGAGCAACGAGCTCGGCGCAATCTGGCCAGCCGGGTTCGCTCTCTGGAGCGCCTTCAATTGTCCCTTTAATTGGCGCAACGAAAATGGCACCCGCATTTGCGGCGCGACAAACAGTGTCTGGACAAAGAGCACCGTGCTCAGAAAGGCGAATACGCCGAAAATGAGCAAAATAAGACGCAACCGCGGCCAGCGTTTACCAGCCGGATCGGAAAAAACAAACGGCGTCAGCGCGCCCGGAGGAACGTCCTGCATGAGTCGGCTATTTTCGCCCACTGCGTGCGAAATGAAAGCCGCTTTGTCATCCGGAACGAAGTGAAAGACGGCTACGAAGCGTAGAATTTCGCCCTATAAACTTTTCGCCAGCTTCCGCGCATTCTCGCGCAACAAATCCGCCGCCTTCTTCATATTCTCTTCCTCGCTCATTCCGGTTCGTGCGTTTTGATAAACACCATCAAATAGTTGGCGCGCTTGTCGATCTTCAGTTGCGCGGCCAACGATTGCGAAAACGCGCTTGCCGAGCTTCCGCGCAAGTCGCGCCACGCCCGCCGGCGTTTTTCCTTCCAGTGTTTGTCGATCCAAACTTCCCTCGCCGGTAATCACCAGATCGACATCTTTCATTTTCGCTTCCAGGCCAATTGATTCGGCAACGACGTCGAAGCCCGGCCGAATTGTTGCGCCGCAAAAACTCATCAGTCCAAAGCCGATGCCGCCCGCCGCGCCTGCGCCCGGTTTATCTCGATAATCAAACCCGAATTGCTCGGCCACGACATCCGCCAGTCTCGTCAGAGCGCGTTCCAATTCGCCGATTTGGTTCGGGGTCGCGCCCTTCTGCGGACCGAACACTCGGGTCGCGCCATTCTCGCTGAGCAGCGGATTTCGCACATCCACGGCCGCAACGATTTTCGGCAACTTCAAATCCTTCGGTTTTTCGATTCGCGTAAGCGTAATCAAATCACTCACACGTCTGCTCTCATGCTCTCGCTCGAACCGAAAACCCAGTGCACGTGCCATTCCGAATCCGCCATCGTTGGTGGCGCTGCCGCCAAGTCCAATGATGATTTGCCGCGCGTCTCGCTCGGCGGCGTCCAAAATCATTTCGCCAACGCCGAAGGTGGTCGCAAGATCGACATCGAACTCGTTCGGCCGTAAACGTTTCATGCCGGCCGCTTCGCTCATCTCCATCACCGCGAGTTTGCCCTGATCGATCCAAGCGTAATGCGCCTCGATCTCGCGACCGAGCGGATCGTGCGCTTTACATTTTAACCACGAACCGCCGAGCGCGTCGCAAATCGCTTCGGCGGTTCCCTCGCCGCCATCCGCCATCGGCGCGACGTCCATCTCGGCATCCGGTAAAACTTCGCGCAGGCCAGCCGCGATGCTCTCGGCAACCTCACGCGCATTTAGCGCGCCTTTGAATTTATCTGGGGCGATTAGGATCCGCATTGCCGCTTCCTGTCATGTCGAGTGAAGTCGAGACATCTCTTAATATTTCCGAAATAGCGAGAGATTCCTCGACTCCGCTCGGAATGACAAAGATACAAATCGAAGCCCGAGACTAGACTCTTAACTTTCGCTCTAAGATTTCGCCGGCCAGCTGCGGATTGGCTTTGCCTTTCGACAATTTCATGACCTGGCCTTTGAGGAAATTGAGAGAAGCTGCATTGCCCGCCTTAAAATCCGCCGCCGGTTTGGGGTTGGCCGCGATCACTTCGTCGCAAAATTTTTCGATCGCGCTCGTGTCGCTCAATTGCTCGATCCCTTTTTCTTTTACAATCACGGCCGCACCTTTGCCGCTGGAAAACATATCCGCGAAAACTTCCTTGCCTTGTTTGCCGCTGATCTTTCCGCTCTCAATCAAGTTGACCAGCTCGTCGAGCGCTTCCGGTGGAATTGGACAGTCATTGATTGTCTTGCCTGCCGCGCTGAGCGCGCTTTGCAAATCGTTTAGGATCCAGTTGGCGACGTTCTTTGGTTTTTTCGCACCTTTGGCGGCGGTTTCGAAATAACGGGCAAGATCGACATCGTCCGCCAGCACGCCCGCGTCATACGGGGTGATTTGATATTGCTCGATGAAACGCGCCCGTTTCGCTTTCGGCAATTCCGGAACGCGCGCCCGCGCGTCCGCCAGCAGCACTTCGCTCTTTACCGGGACCAAATCCGGATCAGGAAAGTATCGATAATCATGGGCCGATTCCTTGGTCCGCATGAGAAATGTTTCACCAGCGGCGTCGTCCCAGCCGCGGGTCTCCTGTTGGAGTTTTTCGCCGCGCTCGAGCGCTTCAGTTTGTCGCTGAATTTCAAACGCAAGCGCTCGCCGTACACCGCTGATCGAGTTCATGTTCTTGATCTCGATTTTCGCGCCGAGCTCCGCCTGCTTTTCCGGCCGCACCGAAACGTTGCAGTCGCAGCGCAGTTGTCCCTTTTCCATATCGGCATCGCTGACTCCGCCGTAAATCAAAATTTGTTTGAGCGACGTGAGAAAGGCGAATGCCTCTTCGGGTGAGTTGATCTCCGGCTGCGTCACAATTTCCATCAACGGCGTGCCGGCGCGATTGAAATCGATGCCGGTACTCGTCTCAAAATGGAAACTCTTGGCCACATCCTCCTCGAGATGAATGCGGACGAGGTGCACTTCCTTGTCCGGCGTGGCAATATTTTTCTGCGCATCTTTCGGATACGCCAGGTCGTGCAACGGCACCCGGCCGTTTGCGCAAAGCGGCATGTCGTATTGCGAGATCTGATAATTCTTCGGCATGTCCGGATAGAAATAATTTTTCCGGTCGAACTTCGAGATTGGCGCAATGTCGCAGTCGAGCATCAGTCCGGTCAGCACCGTCATGCGCAACGCTTCGTGATTCGTTAGCGGCAACGCGCCCGGCAGACCAAGACAGACCGGACAAGTGTGTGTGTTCGGCGCCGCGCCAAATTCCACCGGGCACGCGCAAAACATCTTCGAGCGCGTCTTCAACTGGACGTGAACCTCCAGTCCAATTGTCGCGACATAATTCATTGCTGTTTTTGGGTCGCGTAGGTGAGCGCCGCGTTCAAATCGAATTTTTTCAGTCGCGCCCTAAGATCCGGGTCGTTCGCGGCATCGATGATCCGCGGATCTTGAATCAGCTCGAGCAATCGCCCTTGCCCAAGCATTTGCGAGATCTCCTGGTCATTGCGGAGCGCGATGATTTTTGGGTGCTCGCTGAGTTCGCGCGCGCCCGGAAATGATAAAAAGCGCTCCGCATTTTGAGGATTTGCCGCTACTGCCCCGACCTTTTCGATTACATCGTAGGTCTGTTGTGGAACGACATCGATTTTCTTGACCGCATTACCGATCACTCCCATCTCAAGCGAGTTTTTGAGACGGGCCAAAGACGTGGTCAAAGGCGCCCGGTCTTCATTCGCTTCTCCCAAAAAACGTCGACGAACGTCCACCGCATGAAGGACACTGGAATCGCTCGCTTGTTCGCGCACTTGGGCGTCAGCCACCGAACCGATCGATCGGACGGCGACGACGATCAGCCAAACCAGGAACAGCCCGAAGAACACTCCGAGCAACGCGCCGGTCGATCCATAGAGCAATCGGACAATTAAGGAATCGTGTTGATTTGTTCGCCGAAAAAGAGCCGAACCGATCCCGCTGATGACCAGGTAAATGATCAGTGCGAAGATCGCACCCGCGAAAATCGACAATAACACGTCCGGCATTCTGAAAAACATCCCGAGAAGCGGGGCAAGAAATTTACCGCCAAAATAGGCGGCGAAGTAAGCGGCGATTAGCGCCCCCAAGCGCGCCACTTGTCGCGGCAAACCACGCCGCCAGCCGCGCAAGACTTCGAACACAATCAACGCAAGCGCGAAGGTAACAAAGACGAGCTGCCAAAGCGGCGAGCCGGCGGCGGCTTGAAGTTGCGAGTTCATTCGTTCGAAAAACTAATCGAGCGCTGGCGGAGGGCGTGATCGCACAGGACAAGCGCCGTCATCGCCTCGACCATCGGCACCGCCCGCGGCAAGACGCACGGATCATGGCGACCGCGGGCGACAAGTTTGGTTTGTTCGCGTGACGCGCTGACAGTTTTTTGTTCGCGAGCGATCGTCGCCGTCGGTTTGAACGCCACTCGAAAATAAATCTCTTCGCCGTTCGAGATCCCGCCCTGAATACCGCCCGAATAATTTGTCGATGTTCGAATCTTGCCGGCGCGCATTTCAAACGGATCGTTGTGCTCCGAGCCGCGCATGCGCGTGGACGAAAAACCAGAACCGATCTCGAACCCTTTGGTCGCGGGTAAACTAAGCATCGCTTTTGCAAGATCGGCCTCGAGTTTGTCGAAAACCGGTTCACCCAGGCCGACTGGTGCATTTCGCACTACGCATTCGATTAGTCCGCCTAACGAATCGCCTTCGGCGCGGGTTTTCTCGATCAATGAAATTATTTTCTTGGCCGCCGTTTGGTCCGGGCAGCGGACGATGTTTGCATCGACATCGCTCGTCTTCACTTTCGATCGATCGATCTTCGCGACGAGCTCGTGGACCTGCATCACGAAGGCGACGATGTCGATTTTCGGATAAAATGAGCGCAAAACTTTTTGCGCGACAACACCCGCGGCTACGCGCCCGATGGTCTCGCGCGCGGAAGCGCGTCCCCCGCCCTGCCAATTCCGAATTCCGTATTTCGCTTCGTAGGTGAAGTCAGCGTGCGACGGCCGGAATTTTTTTGCGATTTCGGCATAATCCTGCGGTCGCGCATCTTTATTGCGAACGAGAATGCCGATCGGCGTGCCGAGCGTCTTGCCATCGAAGACGCCGGAAAGAATTTCGCAACGATCTTCCTCCTGCCGCTGCGTGGCGATTTTGCTTTGACCGGGCCGGCGTCGATCGAGCTCGCGTTGAATGTCGACTTGCGAGATCTCGATCTTTGGTGGGCAACCATCGATCACAACGCCGATGCCGCCGCCGTGCGACTCACCGAACGTCGTGACGCGAAAAAGTTGACCGAAGCTGTTGCCCATTGAGCGAGGAAGTTAAACCAAGCGAAGAAAAGCGCGAGAGGTGGATCGAGCAGTCCCTTATCCGCCTACGGACGGACTCGTTCCGTGGCGAGCTCGATGATATTATGGCGGCGTAGCCGCATTTATTTACCATCGCGCGACGGAGCGCGCGATCCACCTCAGATTGTTTCCAGGGCGGTTTTTAGATCGTCCACCAAATCCCGCAGATCTTCCACGCCCACTGAAAGGCGAACGAGTGAATCGGTCACACCAAGTTTTTCGCGTTGTTCTTTCGGCACCGAGGCGTGGGTCATGAGCGCGGGATGATTAATCAGGCTTTCCACGCCGCCCAAACTTTCTGCCAGCGCGAAGAGATGGGTATTCTCGAGAAACCGGCGCGTTCCCTCGAGATCGGTCTTTAAAACGATCGTGACCATTCCGCCGAACCCTCGCATTTGGGTGCGGGCCAGATCATGCTGCGGATGGGATTTCAATCCGGGATAGCTGACCGACTCGACCTGCGGCTGTTCTTCCAGCCAGCGTGCAATCTCCAATGCGTTCGCGCAATGGCGCTCCATTCGCAACGCGAGCGTTTTCAAACTTCGCAACACCAGAAAACTATCGAATGCGCCGGCGATCGCGCCGACCGAGTTTTGGAGAAACCACATCCGGTCGCCGAGTTCCTTGCTCTCTCCGACCACGGTCACTCCGCCGATCATGTCCGAGTGACCGTTCAAATATTTGGTCGCCGAATGAATGGCCAGATCAAAACCGAATTCAATCGGTCGCTGGATCCAAGGTGTGGCGAAGGTGTTGTCGGAGACCGAAATAATTTTGTGCTCGCGCGCGACCTTCGCGATCGCCTCCAAGTCGATAATTTTGAGCAGCGGATTGCTCGGGGTCTCGATCCAAACCATTCGCGTGTTCTTTTTGATCGCCGATTCAAAGCGCGATGCGTCGGTAAGATCGACATACGTGAAATCGAGATTCGCGGAGCTACGCCGGACTTTTTCGAAAAGTCGAAACGTTCCGCCATAAAGATCGTCGCTGACGACAACATGCGAACCGCTTTCGAGCAAATCGAGCGCGGTGGACATGGCGGCGAGTCCGGAAGCGAAAGCAAAGCCACGTGTGCCACTTTCGAGATCGGCGACGCATTTTTCGTAAGCGAGCCGGGTCGGATTAATCGAGCGTGAGTAATCGTAGCCTTTGTGTTTGCCCGGGCTTTCCTGGACGTAGGTCGATGTTGCGTAAATCGGCGTCATGATCGCGCCGGTGGTCGGATCAGGTTCCTGGCCGGCGTGAATCGCGCGGGTGGCGAACTCGTGTTGTTTCTTCATGTCGATCTTGTTTGAATGCGCGCGCTAATTGTATTCGCGCTGCGGCGGAACCGAAGACTTCGGCATGTTCAGCCGCAAATAGGAAAGCAAATCGGTCCGCGTAATCAGACCGAGAAATTTGTCCCCGTCCATGACGATGGCAACGCGGCCGCGCTCAAAAACCTCGAGCAAGTCGTTGATCTTTGTGTCGGGCGGGAGCGTTTCGAGCCGGTCGGTCATCGCATTTTTTACCGGATCGTTAAAGTGCGTTGAGTCGCGATGCACTTTCACCAGCACGTCGGACTCATCGAGAATGCCGATCGCGCGTCCGCTTTGATCGACCACCGGCAATTGGGATACGTCAGCATCGCGCATCCGTTTGAATGCGGTTAGGAGCGTGTCGGTTGGCCCGACCGAAATGACTTCGCCTGCTTCATATCGATGTGAAATCAGGTCATTTAGATCTCCCTGCGGCGGCCGATGAATGAATCCCTGCTCGGC
>QHOI01000191.1 GCA_003218705.1 Verrucomicrobiota bacterium
CTTCCCATAAATAATCTGAGCCGAGATTTGTGAATATGAGAACTGCGCCAACGACCGCTACGATTGCGAACGGCCAGTGCGATCGTAACTGTCGCGAGCCCGCCGAGGAGATAAAAGTGCCCGGTCTTCGAATTGCGACGAACTCGCTGCCTTTATCTTGCACAAGTAGCGGATTATAGCTCAGAGCTTCATCCGTTGATCGATCAGATCAGCGAGTAGACCGATGAACAAGGTTTGGATGCCGGTCAGCGTCATGGTGATCGACAGGCCGCCAAGATAATGGTGCTGGCTATAGTCGATCGCGCCTTTAAGGATGCCCAAAGCGATTAGCAACAGCGCGGGCGGCACGAAAACATAAAGCGGCTTGAAGCAGGCACAGATCCGAATGATCAGGATCGTGAAGTTAAGAAAGTCGCGGACCGGATTGATCGACGATTTTCCTACGCGCTTGTGATAATTGATCGGGAAAAACTTGACCCGGTAGTGGTTGGTAAGCATCGCCAAGGTGATCGTTGTAGTGAAAGAAAAGCCGTCGGGGTACATGGCAAAAAAGCGCATCGCCACGTCTTTGCGGAAAATGCGAAAACCAGAATTCAAGTCGGGGATCTTTTGTCGGCTTAAGTATTCTGCCAGCTGTGTGAGGATCCATTTACCCAGTCGTCGCAGGAACGGAATTTTGACCAGATCTCCTGTGCGCGCACCAATCACCATATCGAACGTCGGTATATCTGCGGCCAAGCGTGGAATATCCGCCAGAGGATAA
This sequence comes from Verrucomicrobiota bacterium, assembly GCA_003218705.1. Lineage (GTDB taxonomy): Bacteria > Verrucomicrobiota > Verrucomicrobiia > Chthoniobacterales > UBA10450 > AV40. The sequence continues at coordinate 764 of QHOI01000191.1, forward strand.
GTCCCATCGGCATCCGCGATTAAAATATATTCCCCCTTTGCCCGCTGAAGGCCGTCCTTGAGAGACGCTCCATAGCCGCGATTAGTTTCATGCTCGATCAAGGTGACCGGTAACGTCCGCGCGACCTCGCCGGTGCGATCGCTCGAACCGTCATTGATCACGATGATTTCCATCTCGCCGAATACCGCTCGGTGTTTCTCTATTGCGGCGATCGTGTTAGCCAGGGCGCCTTCTTCATTACAGGCCGGGATCAACACACTGACCGAGGTTTGCGGAACGCTCATAATAGAAGTCTGACTGGTAGCGAAATCGGAAATGGTGGTCAAGAACAGCGCGCAGATTTGCGATCGAGCATCGCTCGACACGGGGCGACCGTCTGGCTAGGCTGTGCAGTTTAATGAGAAATTTTCTGCCGCCGTTCAATTGCTTACCAAAACGTGCGAATGAAATCCGTTGAGCGGGCGCCGTCCAGCAGCGCTTCATCTTTGTTTTCGCGACTACGTTGTTCGTCACTGCTAATCACAGCCCTGATATTGGTCGCGTTAAAATTGTGGCTGGTCGCAGCCCAACCAGTCGTTGCGCATGCGAATGCGTCGTTCGACGATCGCCTTTATCTTGCACTGGCCGAGCAAGTGCTCAAGGGCGACTGGCTGGGCCCTTACAGCCAGTTCACGCTCATGAAGGGACCGATGTATTCCCTATTCATCGCCGGCGCGTTTTTGTCCGGCCTGCCCCTGCCGCTCGCACAACATCTTTTGTATCTGTTCGGGTGCATACTGCTCGTACTAGCCTTGCGTCCCTGTTTTGATGCGAGTTGGCAGGCGTTCGGCACCTTCACTCTGCTCTGGTGGCAACCAATGAGTTATGTGGAACTCGATATCGTTCGCCAAAATATTTACACTCCGCTCACATTGTTGCTCTTCGCCGGATTGTGTGCGCTGGAAACTCGGCGGGCTGCTGGCCTATATATTCGACTCGCTTGGGGGGCATTGCTTGGCACCGCCGCCGCGGCGTTTTATCTGACTCGGGAGGAAGGGATATGGATTCTGCCCGGTGCCGCGTTGTTGATTGGAATGAGCGCTTGGAATTCATGGCGCGCGGGGGAACGGCTTCGTCCATTGGTCGCGCCGGCCGGCGCCGCCACCATTTGCGCGGCCGCAATTCTCGTCACCGTCTGTACACTTAATTACCGTTACTACGGTTGGTTTGGCACGGTCGAGTTTCGCGCTCGCGAATTTCGATCAGCTTATGGTGCGTTGCAGAGACCCATCCCGTCCGAACAAATTCCTTACGTACCGGTCACTCGCGACGTTCGACTGAAGCTTTACCAAGTCAGCCCATCTTTTGCGGAACTAAAACCGTGTTTGGAGGGACCGGTCGGATTAGAGTGGGCCAACTATTCCGATTTTCTTACCGGACGTCCGGGTGAAGAACTTCAAATCGGAGGAGGCTCATTTATCTGGGCCCTGCGGGATTGCGTCATCGCTTCGGGTCATGGCAACACCGCCAGGGAGGCACTGGACTTCTACCGATCCATCGGATTGGAAATCAACCGCGCGTGTGACGAGGGTCGGATAGCCCCGGCGCGACCTCGGCGAGATACAATGGTGCCTCGGTGGCGCCCTGAAAATGCGCAGCGACTGCGGGAAACTGTCCCGGGGTATGCTGCCGAGTTTTTTCTATTTACCGGCTTCAGCGCCTACCCCACGAATAGTTGGGGATCCGCCGATTTGTTGGCTTTGTTTCGAGATCTCACTCGCTGGCGACTTGCGCATTCCGATGACGCACCTGAACTCGATTTCCCATTACCGTCGACTGTCGATCATTACCGACTGGCAGCGCTACAAGCGCTCGGACAGATATTTCGCTGGCTTTGTATCGTGCTTGTGATCAGCGGGCTGGGTACTTGGGCGTGGACCGCAAGCGATGTGCTGCGACATCGGACAATGCCTTATTTGTTTGTTGTCGCCACCGCCGCACTGGGCTCCGCGTTGGCCGTGCTGGTCGTTAATATGCTCGTCCATGTGCTTGCGTTTAGTAATCGCGGCCCCACCGCACTCCATGAAGGTTATCCTCTCCTGGTGTTGTTCGGCGCTACAGCGTGGATAACTTTCTTATCCCGCGCACTCGGCCGAAATATTCAGCCGAGCCCCGAAACGTCTAGTCCTGGAATCAAATACTGAAATTAGGAGCGGGCCCTATGGACCGGCGGGCCAATCGACACGGAAAATGTGCGCTGCTTGCAGATTTGCGCCATGTGGAAACAGATACGTGTCACCGGAGAACCGATGAAAATGAATGTTTTCCCGGTTTTCCCAGGCGGTTTCTTTTATCGCCGCCACATCGTTGAGCCGCGCGCCTTCTGCTAAAAGATGATCTGAAACGTCGGGCCAGCGAATTCCCAAATAATCATCCCAATTGAAACGCCAAACAACCCAGCGAGCGTGGTCGACTCCAAAAACGTATTCGGGGAGTCCGCGACGTCGCGCAGTCTCGTAAATCGCGTCCTGCCTCATGATTTTCATCCCTTGCGGCAATCGCGTGTGGAAATAGAGCGGCTCCGACTCGTAATTCGTTACGAGTAAATCGTTAGCCCGAGCATTTTCGCGAAGGAATTCGCTGCATTTGCCGACAGTCCCAACATTCGAGCAGAACAAATCGCGAAGAAACAGCAGATCGGCGGCGGGCAAGAAGCAATTGATCATCTTTTCTGGAACATGGGGTGCGACAATTTTCTGTTCAGGATCTGGATTTTTGTCGGCCCAGAAGAGCCATGGTGTAATTTGAGCGAAGTTCGTAAACGCGAAAAGCAACAGCAACGACAGCAAAACAGAATTTCTTTCACGGCTGACTTTCACGATGAGCAGGCCCGCCGCGGTTGCGAGAAGCGGAATAACCGCAGAAGTATAACGAAGACCAGTCACCCACAAAGCAGCTGTTCGTTGAGTGACGGCCATGGCGATCGCGTAGGAAACACTCACGGCTAGAATTGTAACCAGCAGCTCTCTCGCTCGCTGTTCCCTAGGTCGATCAATGCGGGAGCGGCCGATCGAGCTGACCACAGCCAGAACTGTTATTCCGATCAGCGGAGCCACGGATGAGCACTCGATCAAGTATTGAACTAAGCGCGCAAAAAAATCGCGAACGGACGGCACTAGCGAAGCGTTCTCGGTGTAACCGGTGTGCGCTAATGCAAACCAGGGGATCGTTAAAACGCTGACCGCCGGCAGAGCCAACCAAAACGATCTTCGCTGCGACGAAAATCCGCGATCTATTAACGTTAGGGCACCAAGAGCAAACACCGGAACGATGCCAATTGGATGAGTGTGGAATAGGAGGATGGCTACGAACGCAAACAGTGCGGTTTGTCGCGGTGTTTTCATCCGCAAAAAAGTCTCGATCAACAAAAGCGTAAAAAGCATCGCGAGGGCGTAGTAACGCGATTGGCGGCAAAAAAGAAGAAACTGCACCGAACAGATCGTTAAGATCGTTCCGCAGAGGGCCGCTCGACGATCGGCGATCGATTGCCAAATGAGGCGATAGACGAGCAAAATGGTTAACCAGCCCGCGAAGGCGAACGGCAAGCGGGCGGCAAACGTGTTTTCGCCGAAAAGCCAAAATGATGCGGCTGCGAGGTAATACTGCAGCCACGGACTGCTTACCATTACGAGATCATTATTAACCCGAGCGCCAAAATCTGAATCCATGAAGGTCACGCCGTCCCATGCTCTCGGGACGCCAAATTTCAGGATGTTCGACGCCAGCACCGCGGTATCGCCTTCATCGGCCCACAAATAGCCAGAGCCAAGATTGGTGAATATGAGGCCCGCTCCGATTATGGCTACGAGCACGAACGGCCAGTGGCGCCGAAGAGTGATCAACGCATCCGAAGCTTTCATTTGTCCGGACTATCTTGTGAGCTCGATGCTCGCGCCGAAGTTGGCTCGCGCCGAAATGCGCGAAACAAGAAAAAGCATGCGCTCACAAAAAAGAACGATACGGCTATGTTCCGAATAATGAGGACGAGCAATGGTAGATTTGGATGTCCCAGAAAATCCCATTTTCCAAGTAGCCAGCCATTTCCGGAGAAAAGCCAGTGC
>QHOI01000137.1 GCA_003218705.1 Verrucomicrobiota bacterium
TGTAGGAACCGGCAGCGAGGCTACCGAACGTTCCGCTTCCTCCAAAATTTACGCCGTCTTTGGAAAACGTGTAGGAACCGGTTCCGCCAGAGCCGGCCACAGTTACGCTGCCGGTGGAACCACCAAAGCACGCGACGTTGGTTTGCGAACTTATCGATGCCGAGACTGCAGCGGCCGGTTGAGTGATCGTGACCGGCTGGGTTGTGGTGCACCCATTGGCATCCTTAACCGTAACCGTATACGACCCGGCGGCGAGATTGCTGAACGTGCCGCTTGCTCCAAAGGTCACGCCATCTTTGGAAAACGTGTACGGGCTCGTGCCACCAGAGGCGGACACGGTCACACTTCCGGTTGAAGCACCAAAGCAAGCAACATTGGTTTGGGAGCTAATCGAGGCTGAGACTCCGGAGGCAGGCTGGGTGATCGTCACCGGCTGGGTCGTGGTGCAGCCATGAGCATCCTTGACCGTGACCGTGTAGGGGCCTGCGGCCAGATTGTTAAAGGTCCCACTAACGCCAAAGTTAGTGCCATCTATAGAGTAGGTGTACGAAGGAGTTCCGCCCGAACCCGCGACCGTCACACTTCCGGTTGAGCCGCCAAGGCAACCAACATTTGTTTGCGACGTTATCGATGATCCAACCGCTGAAGCTGGCTGGGTCACGTTGATCATGGCGTCCTTAGTACAGCCGCCGGTCGCAACAACGTGCACAGTTTTCGTTCCGGCGCTCAGACCGGTAAATGTAGTCGACCCTCCATCGGTCAAGACTGTCTGCGTTGTGGCGTCGAGGGTTACCGAGTAGGGCGGAGTACCGCCATTAATCGTAGCCGTGACCGAGCCGTTGGAGCCGCCGAAGCAGCTCACCGCGCTTTGCGTTAATGACGCAGTGAAACCGGCGCTGAAAGAGGTCGCGATCGGCGTAACGAAGTCATCCAGGACCGAAGTCGCACTTGTAGATGTTTTTGTCCTGACGAAAACGCTGTGGACTGAGATCCCGGAACATGGATCAACATTTGCTTGAATTAGTGCGGTGGCATCGATCGACATCTCGACAAACTGGTTCTTCGAGTAGGTTGTGCCGCCGAAGGCGCCGTAAGGCACCGACACCCCATCCACTGTGTTGGTTGCCACGAATGCGCTTTGCGCCGTTATCAACAGATCGTTAGGAGTTCGTCCGCCAGTAGCAAAAAGCGGATCGCCTGAAACCGCTCCGGCAGGATTTGTTTCGAAATGGCCACAAGGCGCTGAGGAACAGCCGACATCGGTCACCTGCGTCAGGCCAGCCTGATTCAGCTCGAAATCAACGAAGGCGGTTCCGTTGTTGGAGAGTCTATCGGCGGACGCGGTTACCCAGCGGTCACCACTGCTATCTTTCGAGATGTGAACATAGACGTTGTTTAAATCCGACTTATTGCCAGCGCTGGCGGTCTTCCAAGTATAGGTGTTCGGATTGTCGTTAAACGTATGGCTGCCGGAGAAAACATCATCGCCCAAATTATATGCATCGAGGCGGCGGTATGTGACGGTGGGATCTATCGGAACCCCGGCGCTTGTAAGCAGTCCCGTAGTGCCAACGCCATTCGCGATCCAATCTGTGTGTCCGCCTCCGGCAGTAGCCACAACGCCACCTTGAATCTCAAAGCCGCCCGGATCGCCATTCGGGGCAATGCCCGCGCCCACGACATCGGTAAATTGAGTTGTGGCCACGACACCGCCTTGGGTCGCTGTCAGAGTAAACACGACTCCAATATCATGTGCCTGGACGACGAATTCGGAGTTGGAGAAGTTGCCAGCTGCATCCGGCGTCGCGGAAACGTCCCATGGTAGATCATTGTCGGACTCGTCAATATGAAGAGCCACCGGTTGGCCGGGGATCCAGCCGGAACCGCTGATCACGACGGTTTCCCCGGGCACGTAATCGCTCTTGTCCGTGGTAACGGTAGAACCGGCGGTAACTTGAGCCAAATGAAGTTGGCTCGATGCCATCAGCCCAATTAAAACTAGAACAGCGCCAAGGACTGGCGCGATTCGACTCGTTAAGGGGGCAGCTGCTCGAAAAATCTTGCTCATATGCGTGATGTTGGAAGAACGCGGAACGCACCTAGAGATCTTGGGGTTGCACCGCGCTGTGTCTCAAACCCCCATACCAGTCATGAATTTCCATACCAGTCATAACAACAAATCTGGCAAAAAAGGTCAATAGAAATAAGAAAAAATCGGATGCTGACGTAGTTAAATCTCTCACCGGGGTTAACCTTTACTCACCCATTTTCTCCGCAAATGGCGCTCGGAAGTTCAAATAATTTCGAAAGAGATTAACGAAATGGTGAGTGTTGCTTATCGAGCAAACAGCTCAGAAGAGCGCAGCGCGACGAATAACTTCCTTGACGAGTGAAATTCGACACGGCAAAAGGGAAGCGCACGGGAGGCGCGGCTAGTTTGGTAAAAAACCGTTTTAATCTTTTAGTCGCGCTTATTGGCGCGGGAATGATGTCGATCTTGGCGGCAACAAGTTTTGCGCAAGGGCCGAGTTCGCAAGATGTCGATCGTGCCCAATTACTTCAGGGCCAGACGCAGCCGCCGTTCGGACCGGCGGGATTGCCCGAGGGCGTCGAAGATGGACATGCTGCGTCCAGCCCGAACGATGCCGACATTGGAGAGCAGGAAATTTTGAAACGTGCGACGCAATATCAACCGCTCACGCTTTTACTGGCTTCTCCGATTTTCTACACATCGAATGTTGCGCTGACCCGGAGCGGCGAAAAGAGCGACGTGGTGATCGCGCCGACAGTGGGTGCTTATTATGATCCGCAGATCACAAAAACGCTCTACGGGCATTTCGGTGCGCGAGAGCAAGTCTTTTACTACGGCGATAATACCGGATTCGATTTCGGTAGCCTGGATGTGGAAGCAGGGCTGAATTATTTCCTGCCGCAATTCCACAATCTCATTCTCCGCGGCGAATACGATTTCAATCGGCTGACCTTCGACGACCGGCTCGGGGATGAATTTTTCTCGAATCACTCGCTCATATTTAACGCCGAGCTGCCATTCCGGTTCAGCAGGGCGCAACAGCTTTCGGTCGGCGCGGACGCGAACATTAGTGTAGCTGCGGATCATCAAAGTCCGCGGCGGAATGATTATGAAGGTTACGTCGGTTACTCAGCGGGCCTGACCCGCGCATTGACGATCAATGCCGTTGGCCGCGTGGTAGTACGCGATTATCATCAAAACGGCCGGACCGACGTGAGCGAGATTCTTTCGGCCACGGCGAGTTATCGCCTGACGAATTGGTGCTCGGTCAGCGCGATCAGTTCTTTCGCGCACAACGACTCGAACAAGGACGTCTTCGATTACGACGTCGCGAACGTCGGCGGTGCAATCGCGCTCACTGCGAAATTTTAGAAGACGCAATGAGGATTAACCGCGCTTTCCGATTCTGTCTGATCAGATCGGTTCCTCTGATCTGGGCCATCGCCGCGACAACGTCGACAATCGCGACCGAGCTCAACCAAGCGACCATCACGCGACTGATCAATAATGTGCAATTGCGCCCGGGGCGGGAAGCGCCGCGTGCTGCAGTTTTAAATGATAACGTGCCCGACGGCACAACGGTGGCGACAGGCATGGATTCACGCACCGAGCTGACTTTTACCGATCAGACATCGGCGCGTCTCAGCGCGAACACGATTTTCAGTTTCGATAAAGGAACGCGCAATCTCGATCTTGCCGAGGGAGCGATGCTCTTGCGAGTTCCGAAAGGAGTGGGCAGCGCAAAAATCACAACCGGTGCTGTCACAGCCGCGATTAACGGAACGACTGTAATAGTGGAGTGTCACCCGCATGCCTATCTCAAGTTCATCAGCCTGGAAGGCACAGCTCGTTTGTATTTGAAGCGCCGCTGGGGCGAATCGGTGCTAGTTCGGCCGGGGCAGGTGCTGATCACGAATCCGGACGCAAAGAGTTTACCCGACCCAGTAGATGTCGACCTTGAGCGCTTACTAAAAACGTCGCTCTTGATTATCGATTTTCCACCGCTTGGCAGCCAAAACTTGATGGCGAAGGAAAGTGAAAGACAACAGCGGGCGAAATCGAAGAGGACCTTGATCGATACCAATCTGGTCATCTTTGGAAAGGGGACGCTGGTCTCTCTTACCAATCCCGTGCCGACGAACGCAGCGACCCCGGCCGCGCCCGCTTCCGCGGCGCCACGATCGATCGCAATTCCATCGTCAACCGACGTCGGCACGATTCAAACGCCTTCAACTCCGGAGTCGAGTTCGACCGGATTGCCTGCGGTAAATTACGGAGCAGATAACACGCGCTAGCATATGAACCTTTTCAAAACAGGCGCCGGCTGGGTTCTATTTTGCTTTTTAACTTTTGTGCATCTTTCGGCGGTGGCGAATGCGGCAGAGTTACGAGCTGCGCGCGTGACTCAAATAATTAACGACGTGAAATTGCTTCCCCGACAAGCGGCGGCGCGGGCAGCAGTTGTGAACGATAACGTCGGCGCTGGCACCGCCGTGCGCACGGGAGTGGATTCTCGCACCGAGCTGACCTTCTCCGATCTTACGATCACGCGTCTGGGTGCAAACACAGGTTTCAGTTTCAATGAAGGAGCTCGCCAGGTCGACCTCGGTAGCGGCGCGATCCTCGTGCAAGTCCCGCGAAACGAGGCTGAAGTAAAGATTCGCACAGCCGCTGTTACAGCCGCCATCACTGGCGGCACAGCCCTCTTTGAATCTCATAGAGGCTTGCCGACCAAACTCCTCATGCTTGAAGGAATCGGCCGCTTTTATCCGACAGGTCACCCCGAGCAAGCTGTGATTGTTCATGGAGGAGAAATGGTGATGATGACCGTGGACGGCAAAATCACGCGGCCGACAAAATTCAATGCGGCCTTGGTTTATAAAACGTCGAAGCTGATCACCAGTTTTCCCGAGCTGGCGAATGCCGACCTGATCTTGGCCGTGATCGACGAACAGCAGGCAGAACTATCCAGTCAAAACGGGCCTACGAGCCAGCCGCCAAAGGATTCTACCGGCCTCGACACCGTAACCTTGGCAACCGCAGCAATGTCGACTTCGACAAGCACCGGCGGCCCGAAGTTCGGGCCGCCAACGGCGATTCCGGCGGATCCTTACCACATCACGAGCGGCACAGTCATTAATACCGATCCGACAATCACCACCAATGGAATAACGGATTTCGGAAAAATTTATCGCGGAGCCGCTCTGGACGGACCGTTGTCTACCTGGCTCGGCAGCTCGCCGTCGTCCTTCGACAGTGTCGATTTTGTCAACAGCAACGGTGGCGGTTTCAACAGTCCTAGTCCTAATAGCCTTCCGATTCCTGGGTTTTTATTCGCGGCACTTCAATTAGATGGAGACCCGACCGTTTCCAACTCCAGCGGCTACACAACTCTCGGGCTTGTCAGCCAGGGCAATATCAACACCTCCGCGTCGGAGGCCGTTTTTACGTTTGGCGGCATGCAACAAGTCGCTCTCGTTGCTCTCAATGGCTCAATCAACCTTTCCGGCATCAGCTTCGCGAATTTCGGCGAACTTTTCATCTACGCTCGCGGCACGGGCTCAAGCGTCACCTTTGCCGCGCCCGTCTCGAACCTCAATCGAGTTCAGATCAGGGCTGAAGGCGACATCCAAGTAGACTCACCGGTGACGGTGAACGGTACACAGCAAGACCATCGCGGATTCAAGGCCCTGGCGGGCAACAATCTGGTGGTGAATTCGACCGTTACCTCGACCGGGGGTGGCATCACTCTCCAGTCCCTGGGCGGGATAGTCATCTCCAGTAGTGCGCAACTTCAGACCGTGCTCGACGCCATGGGAAACAGTGGTCAAATCATAATCCTTGCTAGCGGCAGCGACACCTCCGTAAATGTCGGCGGAACCGTTCAGGCCCAGCAGGCCGAGGTGGACATCCGTCAGACCGGGTTTGCGGGTCAGACTACCCTGAACAACGCGATGGTCCATGGCGACGTTGTCAAAATTTCCGCGCTTGGCACCAACGGAGCGCTCAACATCGGCAGTGGTAACGTTCTCGGCGCCGACACGATTTTGAAACTGTACGCCACCGGAAGCAACGGGACGCTCAACTTTCTCTCAAATGTGACCCTTACCAGCCCGTCGAATATTCTCGCCGCCAATACGATCAACATTTCCCAAGGCGTCATCGTCACGATCAATTCGGTTCAACCGGCGGATGTTTTCACGAATAATCCAAACTATTTCGGTTTTGGAGGAACGGGTACACCGACCAATAGTGGAACTTTTGGCGGCACGGGCGCGAAGAACCCGCTACCGTTGTCTGCTGCACCGCCGCTCGGCGGCCCGGGTCAAGGTCCGTGATACGATCGACAATCAATCGATGAAAACTCCCTTCCCAAATTCAAATCTCGTCGCTGCCATTTGTTTAATCGGAACCGCCGCCGGCGTCGCCAGTCTCCTTTTTGCCACCGACCAAAAACAGGCCCGCGTTACCGAAGTGATCCATGATGTCCGCTTGCTCGCCGGGCAAACCGCAGCCCGGCCCGCCACCGTGAACGACACCGTTCACGAAGGAACGGCGGTCCGGACCGGCACCGATTCGCGCGCGGAACTGACGTTTCTTGATCAAACACTCACGCGGCTGGGCGCAAATACGGTTTTCAGTTTTGGCGCAGCCGCGCGCACTTACGATCTCGGCAGCGGCGCGATTTTAATCTCGGCGCCGAAAGAGACCGGCACCGTGAAAGTCACGACCGCGGTTGCGATCTGCGCGGTGAGCGGTTTCACCGCGGTTTTAGAACGGCATTCGAACGCGTGGAATAAATTCATCCTTCTTCACGGCAACGGCACGTTGACGTTGAAAGGCATTCCGGGCGATCCCTGCCGGTTGCAAACTGGACAGATGGTTGTGTTTCCGCCACATCCGACCCGTTGCCCGCCAGTCCTCAACATCGACATCTCCAAATTGCTGAACGGCAAATTGGTCAAAGGCTTCAATCGACCGTTGCCGGAATTGAACATCATTCTGGCTGACATTGAGAACCAGCACAATGAACCGCCGAGTGGCGGACTGATCGATCCGACGAACCAGGATGTGATCGACCAGGCCATGAATGCCCACATGGAATCGCCGCCGCCGCCGCGACCGACCGTCATTCCGAGCGGCGTGCGTTTCTAACGCTTATCGCCGACACAGTCGCGAACGTAACCGAATTTGTCAGTCGTTAGGCGGAATCGTCAGCGTCAGGCCCGCTTTCAAATTGTCCGGATCATCGATCTTTTTCTCGTTGGCCTCGCGGATATCTCTCCAGCGCTTCGACGTTTTGTAAAACTTGCGCGAAATGGAAGCCAGAGTGTCGCCTTCTTTCACGGTGTAAGTGTGAGAGCCAGCCTTCTTCGACTCCGTTTTTTCTTTATCGCCACGACGCGATGCCGACTTGTCCGCGGCGGGGCGGGGCTTGGTTGAACCAGCGTCAATTTCCCTGTGCAAACTGAGATTTTCATTTCGCAATCGCGCCGCCTCCGCCCGGGTCACGACCGAGTCGCCGGACAAACTCGTGCCGAGCGCAACTTCGTCACGTTTCATGAAATCTTTGACCTCGGCCGCGTGCGAGCCCTCTGGATTCAAAACCAGATAACGTTTGAAATGATGGAGCGCGTGCAGCGGATCGTTCATTTTATCGTCATAAAGGAGAGCCAGTTTAAAATGCACTTCCGCGGATTGGGGCGTGCCGTCGAGGGCGGCTTCGTAAAGATTGATCGCCCAGAGGTAATCGCCCTGGGCCGCCTTCCAGTCCGCTTCTTTGACCAGGCGTGTATTCCGCGAGGTGACCATGCGATCGCACGCGCTCAAGAGCACCAAAATTGAAAATGATGCTACCAAAAAGTGGAAGCGAGAGTTGTCAGCGCGCATTTCTCATGATCAACGTCTTTAATCGTGAACCCGAGTCGAGCGCAAATAGTTTTCGTGACCATACTTTTATGCGCGCCTCTCTGGTTGATCCGCGCCGAGTTAACTCTCGGCGAAAAATATCGAATTAATCTCGTCGATGTCGATGGTCACACATTCTCTATCGACGATGGCCACATCACGACTGTTGTTTTAACCACTCAATCGAACATCGACAAAGCGCGCGCGGTCGGGGATCGCACGCCCGCCTTTTGCCTCGGTAATCCGACTTGCCGAATGATCACCGTCCTCGCATTCGAAGGGAAACACAGCAAACCGGTCCGCATGATTCTCACTTCGTTGATGCGGCGACGACTCGATTCGGAAGCACGCCGCCTCCAAACGCGCTACGATCAACTGAAGATTGTGCGAAATGCCCGTCAGGATGTCTCCGCGGTCGCAGATTTCGACGGAACAATCACGACACAACTCGGCGCACAGCCAACCAGTGCGCTCTTTCACGTTTTTGTTTTCGGTCGAAACGGCGAACTTCTGAAACAGTGGAACGATGTGCCGACCGCCGAAGACTTGGCCGCCGCCTTAAAGCAAAACTAATATTTCGGCACGTCCGAGTCGATTTCGTCCGACCATTTGGCGATCCCGCCTTCGAGATTAAACGCCTTTGCAAAACCGGCGTCGCGCAATAACCGCACCGCCTGCGCGCTGCGCATACCACTATGGCAATGCACAATCGTCAAACGGTCGCGGTCCAATTCACCCAACCGGTCAGGCAATTCTCCGAGTGGAATTAATCGCGCGCTGTCGATGCTTGCGATCTCGTGTTCGAACGGTTCCCGAACATCGACCAGCTGAACGGGTTCGCGCGCGTCGAGTTTTTGTTTTAGTTCGCGCACCGAAACGGTCGGGACGTTGGTCGCGACGCCACAGAATTGCTCATAATCGATCGGTTCGGTGATCGTGGGCGAATCGCCGCAGACCGGGCATTGCGGATCGCGCCGGAGGTTGAATTCGCGAAATTTCATTTTCAGCGCGTCGAAATAGAGAAGCCGGCCGACGAGCGGCTCGCCAACACCGAGGATTAATTTGATCGCTTCGTTTGCCTGAATTGTCCCGACAATTCCGGGAAGGACGCCGAGCACCCCCGCCTGCGCGCAATTTGGAACCGATCCCGGCGGCGGCGGCTCGGGAAATAGGCAGCGATAACAAGGCCCGCCCAGATGCGGCGCGAACACGGTCGTCTGGCCATCGAAACGAAAAACCGATCCGTAAACGTTTGGCTTTTTCGCAAAAACGCAGACGTCGTTCGACAAATAGCGCGTAGGAAAATTATCGGAGCCGTCGACCACGACATCATAACCGGAGACAATTTCGAGCGCATTCTTGCTTGTGAACTTGCATTCATGGGTTTCGATTTCGACGTTGGGGTTCGCGTCGCGCAAACGGTCGCGCGCCGAATCCAATTTTTTGCGACCGACGTCCTTCGTCCCATGCAAGATCTGTCGCTGGAGATTGCTAAGATCGACATCGTCAAAATCGACCAAACCAAGTTTGCCCACGCCGGCAGCGGCAAGATAAAGCGCAGCCGGCGAACCGAGCCCGCCTGCGCCGATGCACAAAACTCGCGCGGCGTTCAAGCGACTTTGCCCCTCCGCGCCGACCTCCGGCATGATCATATGCCGCGAATAACGCAGTTGCTCGTCTTTGGTCATCACGTTTTGATCAGGTCCCAATTGATTCCAACGATCCGCTTGTTCTCGAATCGCTTCAACGATTTTGGAAAAATCAGGTAGCTCGCGCCTTTCTGTTCTTTGAACCCAACCATGCCGAATTCGCTTCCGGCTCCGCTTTTTTTAATCGTCATCACCCGGTTGTTTTTGACTTCCGATTGCAGGTGCCGATCTTGCGCCGGCTTTTGCCAGAGGGTGTAAACCTCGGGACGACCCGCTGTTTCCACGACATCGGCAAAGCGCGCAGTTTTGACTTTGAGAAGTTTCACAGCAGAAGTTGAGCGGTTAAGTTGTTGAGAAGAGGAGATAATTTTCGCCTCAATCACTCAACAGCTCAACGTCTCAACCAAAGAAAGTCCGCCAGAGAACTACGGCAAGGAGGATCAAACTACCGTTGCTGCATTCCTGCCCTGGCGGGGTTCGTCAGTCCTCAATCCATAGCCCCTGACGGAACCGAAACCTACCGCAAGCCTTCTCCTGAGCAACGTCGAATGGATCGACATGGGGTAATCGCGAGTTTTATCATCGCGGTGTGAAACTGCTGGCGCTTCTGTTGTTAGTCGCTGCGCAACTCGGTTGCACGACTCTCGCTAACCAACGCGATCTTTACAGTCCCGAACCGGCGCCCGATTCGCACGAAGCGACGCGGCAAATGAGAACAAGGCCGCAGAACGAACACACGCCGGCGCTAAAACCGCAGTTTCGTTAGCGATTAACCGAACGGCAAATTCGCTTTGACCCGCGCTTCGTCGGTTTTATCGACCCGCGCCATTTTGCCGAGGTGCCGCTTGCGTTTGGCGTTCTTAGCGGAAAGCAAATGACGCCGCGACGATTGGCCGCGCAAGACTTTGCCGCGGGCGGTGATCTTGAATCTTTTCCTGACCGCTTTTTTGGTTTTGCTGCGCGAGATTGCTTTCGGCATAAGGCGCGAAAGATAAGGGCCACCGCTCGAATCACAAATTCTTTTTGGTATTTGCTCGACGGCGGCAAAAGCAGCAAACCCCAAAAGCCAGGCTCCAAAAATTTTCAATCTTCAAATTCCAAGCGCGATAAGGCGCGACGACGCTTGAACATTGAATTTTGAACTTCTCTGGGATTTGGAGATCCGAATTTGGAACTTTTACTGCGCCGACTTGCTGGGACATTGTCATATATATGGAAACCGCCTCCCCTAAAATTCCGCGCGTCGTGATTATCGGCGCCGGGTTCGGCGGCCTGGAGGCGGCCAAGAAACTCTCCGGTGGAGCCGTCCAAGTTACGGTGGTCGACCGGACGAATTACCATTTGTTTCAACCGCTGCTTTATCAAGTCGCGACCGCTGCGCTTTCGCCGGCGGATATTGCCGCTCCCGTGCGAGCGATTTTGAGCAAATGCGAGAACATGGAGGTGATCCTCGCTGAAGTTCAATCGATCGATGTGAATGCGAGGAAGGTAAAAATGGTCGATGGCGAACTCGATTACGATTATCTCATTCTGGCCACCGGAGCGCGGCATTCCTATTTCGGACATCCGGAGTGGGAAAAACTTGCGCCCGGCCTCAAGAGTCTGGAGGACGCGGTTGAAATTCGGCGCCGGATTTTAATGGCGTTTGAATATGCCGAGAAAATCAGCGATGAGGCGGCGCGCAAAGCGGCGATGACATTTGTCATCATTGGCGGCGGCCCAACCGGCGTCGAAATGGCGGGCGCCATTGCCGAAATTGCGCGCTACACGTTAGCTAAAGATTTTCGCCACATCGATCCCTCCCAAGCGCGCGTGGTTTTGGTGGAAAGCGAACCGCGAGTGCTCGCCGCTTTCCCGGAGGATCTGCAGATCAGCGCGATGCGACAGCTGGTCGATCTTGGCATCGAAGTGCGCACCGGCATTCATGCCACCAACCTTTCGGAACAAGGTTTGCAAGTCGGGGACGAATTCATTCCGTGCCGTGTAAAAATCTGGGCGGCCGGCAACAACGCCTCCTTTGTCGGCCATTCACTTGGCGCGCCCATCGACCGCGTCGGTCGCGTCATCGTGAACAAAGATCTGACCATTCCTGATCATCCAGAAGTTCAAGTGATCGGCGACCTGACGAATTTCTCATATCAAACCGGCCAGCCGTTGCCGGGAGTCTCGCCGGTTGCAATGCAACAAGGACGCCACGCGGCGCGCAACATTCTGGCTATGATCGACGGCCGGAAGCCGCAACGGTTCTGGTATTTCGACAAAGGCAGCATGGCGACGATCGGCCGGAACAAAGCGGTCGCAGACCTTAAACTGGTGCACCTGAGCGGAATCCCGGCATGGTTGGCTTGGTTGTTCGTCCACATTATCTTTCTGGTCGGCTTTAGAAATCGCCTCGCCGTCCTTTTTCAATGGGCTTGGGCTTATTTCAGCTTCAACAAAGGCGCGCGCCTGATCACCCGAAACTTTCAGTCGGAGCAGAGGCCACCAGCCTAACGAATGGGATTCCCCATCGCAGTTGTTGGCCCGGGCACGATCGGCAGTTATTACGGCGCAAAGGTCGCACGGTGGTCGAGATGAAGCGCAGGGTTCAACCGGCGGTCCCGAAAATCACGGTGCGCAATCTCCAGCGCAAAGTCCCGGTGAAAGTTGCCGATCTTCAGAGGTTTGCACAAAAGGCTGCCAAGCTTTGTCTTCGCCTGCCGCGCAAAAGCAAGATGGACCTGAACGAGTTGCGGGAGATTTCGGTGTTAATCGTCTCGGATGGCCGGATGGCATCGTTGCATAGGCAGTTCATGAATGAATCGGGCCCTACCGACGTGATCACATTTCAGCACGGCGAAATCTTCATCAGCGCCGAGACTGCTCGTCGTAATGCCCAACGGTTCGGAAACGCCCTCGCGCGCGAGCTGCACTTGTACGTCGTCCACGGTTTGCTCCACTTGCATGGGTTCGACGATCGAGATGAGAGTAACGCGCGGAAGATGGAAATCGTTCAGCGGAGAATTCTTAATCAGGGAGTTGTTTGAAGTGAAGGCGCAGTGTGATAACATTTTTTTCATGAGCGCGGTGAATGCCGGGCAGCTCGAAAAAGGATCTACTTCCACGGTGGAAGCGCCGATCAAAGAAAAAGAAACGCGCGGTGAAGAAGAACTCGATGTGCCGTGGCAGGTCGTCGTGCACAACGATCCGGTTAATTTGATGACTTACGTGACAATGGTTTTCCAGCGCGTCTTTGGTTATCCGCGCGAAAAAGCGGAGCGTCACATGTTGGAAGTTCATCAAAAAGGCCGTTCGATTTTATGGAGCGGTGTGCGTGAACCCGCCGAGTTCTACGTCCAGCAGCTTCATGGTTATCTCCTGCTCGCGACCCTGGAGAAAGTCGTTTGATATGGAAATCTGCCGCCAAGACGACGCCTTACAGATCTCCGATCTGGATCCGTTTCTGGCAGAGCTGCTGCGACAAATCCCAGAGAGCACTAATCCCGAAGGCGCCCCGGCCGCTGAAGCACGTCTGTTCAGCCGGCCATCGGCAGAAAAGAAAATTTGCGCAGAGTGGAAAAGTTACGTCGAACCTGAATTGCGACGGCTTTTTCGCAGCGCGACCGAAACGGTGACGGACGATCTCACCCAACTTAATGGCAACGAGAAATCATTGAGCAATTGCATTCTCCACATTCCGATCACCCACGCCGATGCCTGGCTGAATACCCTTAACCAGGCACGGCTTGTGATCGCCGCCAAATACAAGTTCTCGGACGAAGAATTAAACGATCACGATCGCTCTCCGATCGGTTCACGCCGGGACCTCGGATTGTTTCAGGTAAATTTTTACGGGTTTCTCCAGGAATTTATCCTGCGAGAAATATCCGGTTAAGCGGACCTCGGGCCCGACTGACCCTGGCCGCGCTCGCGCACCATCGACATTAACTTGTCTTTGATCGCGTTGGAGGCCTTGGCTGGCTTGAGGCTGAGAGCGAAAGCTTCATGCAACCCGTAGCACTGATTGATAAAATCCTCGGCGGCAGAGCCGTATTGCTTGCGCGCAGCCTCAAAGTCCTGCAGCTCTTCGGGTTCTAGCGCTCCAATCACGTAGAGCCGCGCGCAATTCTGGAATTCCTCAAAGCTCATCTCTTAACTCCTTCAAGCCGTCGTAGATCTTTTTCAAGCCTAGTTCGAGCCGGGTTTTTACCGTGCCCAAGGGTATATTCGTATGAAAAGCGATTTCGCGCTGGCTCATCCCCCGAAAAAATGCAAGTT
>QHOI01000138.1 GCA_003218705.1 Verrucomicrobiota bacterium
GCTGGGCTTCGGGGAGCGAATTGATCACTTTGGCCATTAGAACGCGGGTGTCCCCAGCTTCAATGTCCTTCTCGGTCGCATTCTCCACCCAGGCAAGGGGTTGCCGCTCCGGCTCCGCTTGGAGACGCTCTTCGGCACGGGCATAAGCCTGTTTTTTTCGCAATGCGTCAATCGCCCGCCGGCGGGTCAACGTCACCATCCACCCCAGCGGTTTACCTTTCTCAGCGGAAAAATTCTTCGCCTGGTTCCAAATTTCCATGAACACTTCCTGAAGAAGGTCGTCCGCCTCGGTCTCGTTGTGAATGATCCGCAAAATCAGCGCTTTCATGATCCCGCTATAGCGATCATAAAGCTGAGAAAGCGCGTCCGCGTCCCCCGATTGAATGCCCAGCATAAGATCGACATCGCTCGGCGCGCCCGGTTCACGGTCGACCGCACTGGTCATCGATTTTTCCGAGGTCGCCACGTCAGGCTCAGACCCAGGAGCGGCTTGCAGATTTGGATCGACCACTGACGACATTTTCAAGTCTTAGTTCGGCCGGTCACCGGCGTCCAACGTTTTCGTTCTCTAGGATCCCGATAAGCCTTGACCGGTGCGGGACTGGCCAAATACGATTCGCGCTCAACTCAGCCCGCGGTAATCCGCCTCAAAGCCAACCAAAAAATGCCATGAAAATTATCATTTTATTTCTCGCAACCGTCTTCCTCGCGGCAATGACCTTTGCTCAGGAAGAATCAGCCTCGCCCGCGGAATCGACCGCACCGGCAACCGAAGAAAAAGCATCCG
>QHOI01000139.1 GCA_003218705.1 Verrucomicrobiota bacterium
AGCCACGACTTTACGACAGTCCAGGGGTTCGTTGCCTCTGATTTCGTTGGCGTATCCTCACAAGGCAAGTTTGTCGACAAGTCCACCATGCTGGCAGAATACAAGAAGGACAAGGACACCTACAAGTCGGCGAAAAACGAGAAACTAAACGTCAAGTCTTTCGGGCCAAATGTTACAGTTGTGACCGGCCGCGCCCGGGAAAATGGAACGGGCAAAGACGGTAAAGCGTTCGATCGAACCTTCCTTTTCACCGACACCTGGATGTTGCGGAACGGACAATGGCAGTGCGTCGCTTCGCAGATCAACAAAGTTAAGGGATAATCCACACTCTAATTGCTCAAAAAGCGGCCGTGGCAACGCGGCCGCTTTTTCTTCGCCAGCGCTCCCAGTATATCGATCCTGCGGCGCAAACTAACGGATCATTGCGCGGCGTGCTTTGTGCGGCAAAGGTTACTCGCATGCCGTCGAGCACTAAAGAATCAGTGGCCGATCCGCTTTGGTACAAGGACGCGGTCATCTATGAGCTGCACGTCAAGACCTTCCATGACAGTGATGGCGACGGGATTGGCGATTTCCGCGGCCTGATCCAAAAACTCGATTACCTCCAGGAGCTCGGCATTACCGCTATCTGGCTCCTGCCCTTTTATCCATCCCCACTCCGTGATGACGGCTACGACATCGCCGATTATTTCGACGTTAATCCGAACTACGGAACGCTCGACGATTTTCGCGCGTTCCTCGACGGGGCGCACAAACGCGGCCTGCGCGTCATCACCGAGCTGGTCATCAATCACACATCCGACCAAAATCCGTGGTTCCAAAAATCCCGGCGCGCGCCGCCCGGTTCACCCGAACGCGAATTTTATGTCTGGAGCGATACGCCGGAAAAATATTCAGACGCGCGGATCATCTTCAAAGACTTCGAAACTTCGAATTGGTCATGGGATCCGCTGGCCAAGGCGTACTATTGGCACCGCTTCTACGCGCATCAGCCTGATTTGAATTTCGAAAATCCGGCCGTCCACGAAGCGGTCGAGAAGGTTTGCGACTTTTGGCTCGCCATGGGTGTCGACGGAGTGCGGCTCGATGCGGTGCCTTACCTTTACGAGCGCGAAGGGACGAGCTGCGAAAATCTACCCGAGACGCATGCCTACCTGAAAAAGTTGCGCGCGCACGTCGATCAAAAATTCCCCGGCCGCACGTTGCTGGCCGAGGCGAACCAGTGGCCGGAAGATGCGGTCGCCTATTTCGGCAGCGGCGACGAATCGCACATGAGTTTTCATTTCCCGCTCATGCCGCGCATGTTCATGGCGCTGCAAATGGAAGATCGGTTTCCG
>QHOI01000199.1 GCA_003218705.1 Verrucomicrobiota bacterium
CGCCGTCGCTTCCAGCTTGCTAATAATCGCCGGGGAACACGTTTTCCAACGGCCGAGACTTCTCGGTGGCGTTATTTCCGCCCGCGTGATCGGTTCGGGATCAACCGCCGCTTCCAGAAAGTTGAGAATCTGGGCGGTCGTCTCCAAAGGTTTGGCGCAAAGATCTTCAAAGCGAACACGGAGATAGCTTTCGCGAAGACTGGTCTTGCCGTAATCGGCAGCCTGAGAGTTGACCTTCTCCCATAGCAATACCGAGCGCTCTGGCGTCGAACGAAACAGGCGCTCGCCCCAGCTCAGCACGGCGCGTCCATGTTTGCGAAGCTGATTTTGGTTCTGGGAAAGTGCCATGTCGCGACCGTCGCGCATAACATGGATGAATTTTAATTGCGCGAACTGCACATGGAGGAAAGGGAGCAGATAAATGCTGCGCGGCGTTTTCCAGCCCCAACGCGTTCCGCGTCGCTCCGCTTCGGGGATATGATTCGCCAGAGCCGCGTGAAAATCTTCTTTCATCCGGGCCGACTGCCAAGGCGTCAATGCTTGTCCACGGCGCCTCGCGGAGACGAACGGATTAATCCACGTCTCGTGAAACGAATAAAATGCGAGCGAGTCTTCCGCCGAATTCAGTTTGGTCCCGAGATTATAACCGGCGAGTTTGGCAATGCGCGCGATCACGCGCGTTCCGGAGCCACCGGTCGCACCGATTACTAATGGGGCGAAATTGGCCACCCCGACACTTGCCACGGCGAACGCTGATGAGCAATATCCTCCGCTGCCGGCAATTTCAGGATGTCGATGAAGAACAACCCCGCGATCATCTTTTTCGGTTGGGGCCCCAAGTACATCGACCTGGTGACGCATTGCATCCGCGAAAGCCAGCTACCGCCGTATCCGATATTCCTGATCACCGATACTGCGACCGATATCGGTGGTTTACCGGCGGGCATAGAAGTTGTGCGACACGATTCGCAGCTTTCGGGCAAGGCGCGGAAAACCGAGTTCTTCCTTTGTCTCCCGGAGCAAATAGAGACGGCCTTGCTCCTGGACGCCGATACGCGCGTAATCGGCGATGTATCGCTCGGATTTGAAAAAGCGGAGAAACACGGAATTGCAATGGTGCCCGCGCCTCATTACTCGCTCGCAGATTTTCGGGACTTCCGCCAAGTCATGTTAAAAGAGGGAGTCACACCGCTAGGCCAAATCATTTACAATTCGGGAGTGATCTTTTGTGCACCGCATCGACCGGATGTGCAGGCGGTGTTCGAATCGACCCTGGTTTTGGCGAAAAAGTATCGCGACCAAGTCTGGAGCGACCAAACGTATCTTTCGCTGGCGATAGAGCTTCAGGGTTTCAATCCCTACACGTTGTCTCCAAGTTTTAATTATCGAGCCTTCGGCGAGTTAATCAGCGGCTCGATTCGGATCTGGCATTCCTATGAGCCGTTGCCACCAAATGCCGGTTCCCTCGAAAAAGGCTACCTTCACCGATACGAGAAGGGCAAACTGGTCAAGGCAGTGAAGGTCCCGCTGTGATGGCGGCGGCGAACAGTCCGCGGATTGTTCTTCACGTCGGCGCTCCCAAGACGGCCTCGACTTATCTTCAACGCCGGCTCCGAGCTGACCCGAGCCATCTGCGAAAACACGGCATTTACCTGCCCGTCCTTCCTGTTGTCGCCGAAATGGCGGGCAACGCGAAACTTTTGGCGACAGCGTTGAGTCGACGGCCGTCGCTCACGTTCCAGCGGGCTTTCCCGCAAATCGACGTCAGCACGCTGGACCCGGCCCGGCTTGTTACCGAACTCCTCCAAGATTGGCGGCCGGATTCGGAATCAGTCGTGCTCTCAGCCGAGAATTTTCGACCGAATCACGCGCGCCGGCTTCGCGATCTGCTCCCGAAAACTGTGCCGTGCGTGGTTGTCCTTTTTGTGCGGCGACAAGATCGTTCGGTTGTGCCGTCCCGATTGGTTCGCTCATTACGAGGCGTGGCGCGCTGCGTTCGAAAATTGCAAGATCGTGTTCTACGATGAAGCCGCCTCCGATGTGTTCGGTGCCTTCATCGCTGCTGCCGGACTTGAACCTATTCCCGATTTGATCGACATCGACCCCGCTCAGGTGTCGCTCAATGTTTACGAGCTGGCGTATCTGCTAGATTTGAAAACGCCAATTGATTACTCGGATTTTCTGCGTCGCCGAGCAGCGAGTGAAAAAGCTTCACCGCGTCTCGGGCTTCACGAAACTCGCAGTCTTCTGAGCGACGTAGATCTCGCGCGACTGCGCAATCGCTTCGAAGCATCCAACCATCGGTTGATGGCAGCATTCGGGCGCCCGGAAACTGCATCGCCGCTGCGATTGGATATTAGGACCGAGTCGGGCTCGTACTGCGATCTGCACCAGCTTTACGCGTCTCAATCGTACCTTTCTTTTCGAAAATTGGCGGACGCTATTTACGCGCGGCGCAATTGGCGTGACCGTTTCCGGTCGCTTTTCAAATCAGGCGCCCGTCGATGAAGACTAAGCCCAACATCTTATTTATCATGTGCGACCAGCTCCGCGCCGACGCGTTGGGCTGCACCGGAAACTGGGTCAAAACTCCGAATATCGATCGGATCGCGCACGAGGGCGTTCGATTTTCGAATTGCGTAACTAATTCGCCGGTCTGCCTTCCAGCACGGGTCTCACTCGCGACCGGGCGTTATCCTCATAACACCGATGTCTGGGATAATTGCCCATTCGAATTGCCGGAAGGAACGCCGACTTGGATGGCTGCAATCCGCAATGCGGGCTACCGAACGAGCTTGTTCGGAAAAGCAGCCTTGCATCGGCGCGGGCCGGACATCCGCAACTTTGAGCACGTTCTGAATTCTTACGGCCTCGACGATGTCGATGAAATCAGGGGACCGCGCGCCAGCGTCGACACTATTTGTCATATGACGGCGCGTTGGGAGTCGTTAGGCCTGCTCGAGGTTTTTCGGAAAGATATCAAGGAACGCGTTGGAAAAAATAAGACGCTGGTTCGGCCGTCGCCCCTTCCGTTGGCGGAGTATTACGATGTCTATGTCGGTCAGCAGGCGAGAAATTACCTTCACAATTACAAACGACCGCAACCGTGGTTCTGCTGGGTCAGTTTCGCCGGACCGCACGAACCGTGGGACACACCCGAGCCTTACGCCAGCATCTACCGCCCGGACGACATGCCGGAACCGGTCAAACGACCTCGAGTTCGAGATCACGGCCCCAAGGGAGAACTAGATCAAAAGTTCGCTGAATCGCCAGGCAGGATCGGCAATGCGCGGGAGCTGCGCGCCAGTTACGCAGGAAAAGTGACCTTGATCGACGATCAGATCGGAAAAATTCTCAAGGCGATTGAAACCCGAGGAGAATGGGACCGGACTATCATCTTGTTCACTTCCGACCACGGGGAGATGAACGGCGATTACGATTTGATCCATAAATCGAATTTTTTGAATCCCGCGGTGCGCATTCCGCTGATCGTGCGAATCCCGGAACTGAAAGGATCGTCGCTCGCTGGAAAAATAATCGAATCTCCAGTCGAATTGTTTGACGCGGGCCCGACATTGGCCGACTTCGCCGGGGCGAAAATCAATTATACCCACTTCGCGCAGTCATTGACTCCCCTCCTTCAAGATCCAGACATCGAGCGCCGGCAGTTTGCCATTTCAGAATTCGCGCTCGAAATGATGTATCTCGATCGCGACTGGAAACTGATGCTGAACCGCGATGGCCAGCCGTATCGCTTGTTCGATGTCAAAAAAGATCCTCAGGAAATGGACGACCTGATCGGTCAGAAACAGTCCGAAGCAGTAATCGCGGAACTTAAGAGCAAGCTTCTCGACCGAAGAAAGCAAACAGAGAACGTGTGAGCCTATCGAATGCGCTACGCGCCGCGCGCGTTCCACCATTTCGACAAACGCGACTGCGGGATCTCCGGGATGGCACTTCCCGCTTTGTCGTAATGCGAAGTGTCGTTGAATAAAGTTAACCGCGCGCGAGTGGCATCGCGAAAATCGACAATGTTCAGTGCAGCCGGTTTCTGATCGAGATTGTCGCGATAACGGCGCGGATCGAACCCGAGGAGCGAGCTCAATAGCAGCCGAATCGTCGCCTTGTGCGACACCACCAGAATATTCTCGCCCGGGTGACTTCGAACGAGCTCGATCAGCGCCGGAAGTGCGCGAGCGGTTACGGCCAAACCACTTTCGCCGCCGAGCGGCGCAAAAGTGTACGGGTCCTTTTCCCATTCGGCCGCTTCCTCCGGAAATTTCTCTTCCACTTCGCGCCGGGTCATTTGCTCCCAGCGTCCGTGGTTAATTTCACGAAACCCGTCACGCGTCTGAACCTCGAGTTTGTGCGGCGCCGCCAGGATGCTTGCCGTTTCAACGGTGCGGCCCAAGGGCGACGCATAGATAGCCATGATTTTTTCGTGACTCAGACGATCAGCCAGGCGGCGGGTTTGCTCGCGGCCTTCATCGGACAGCGCCACGTCCGTCGCGCCGGCAAAGCGATCTTCAGCGCTCAATACGGTCGCGCCATGGCGCACCGTGAAGACTCGCGTTACCGCCTGCTTCATATTCGCTGACCGTCATCGCGTAAATTCCGCGAAAAGGCAATCCTGCCGGTTAGAGGTCGATCTTGCGAGAGCGGCGCCGATTGGCTAGCGCTCGATTTCGGGCAGCGTTGGCG
>QHOI01000200.1 GCA_003218705.1 Verrucomicrobiota bacterium
AAAACACAGATGCCTGCGGCGAACTCCGAATCGCAGTTTCCGATTCACAGCTGCCCGCGGACAGCCCCAAGTGGACTGAAGTGGACGGCATCGTCCCGTTTGCTCACAAGCGTCTCTTTAAATTATCGATGTTAGGCGTGGAAACAAGATTCGTCCGGCTCTCATTCAAGGTCGATGGACGGCGCCAGGATTCCGCGCAGATCTCTCATCCATTTCGGACATCCGTTCTCGCGGCGGAGATCAACTCAAATTTTAGCAGATTGCATGAACTCGGCCACGATCTGAGCGTCGCCGCGGTCTCGGTCGCGCCACTTCCGGCGAGGCAGAAATAGATAATTTTTCGCCCTGACCGCGACTTGATAAAAGGCCGTGCACACAATCACGGGCGAAAATTTTGGAGGCATGGAACTAGCTCTTAAAAATCACGGCTTGATTGTTGTGACGCATGCGATTGGACAAAGAAGATCAGACCACAAAAACGCCGATTCAATCGCCTTTGCTCGATCTGGTCGTCGCACCTCATCTCGAGCACATCTCTCATGAAAACAAAACCGCTCACTCCATATCTGAAAGTCATTCGCCATCGTGCGATGATTATTTTGCGATTGTTGCCCGGGCTACGAACGATGCAGTTCGGGATTGGGATGTAAGAAGCAACGGGCTCTCGTGGCCGCAGGGCTTAGAACGTCTCCTCGGGTACGACCCGTCAACCACTGAGTGCAACGACATCGGTTTCTGGCAAAAGAATCTTCACCCCGCTGATCGCGCTCGCATCGCTTCCTCGATTCGCGACACGTTTGTCAGCTCGTCCGACCACTGGAGCGGCGAATATCGCTTCCGCCGCGTGGATGGCGATTACATCAATGTCCTGGAACGCGCGCTGATTTTACGTGCCCACGACGGCACAGCCCAGCGTCTGATCGGTTCGCTCATGGATGTCACCGCCCGCAAACAATTGCAGGATCAGCTCTGCCGCTCTCAAAAAATGGAAGCGTTCGGCCAACTTGCCGCCGGGCTCGCCCACGATTTCAACAATTTTCTCACCACCATTCTCGGTTATGGCGATTTGCTTCTGCACGAGCGCGAGATCAAGGGCACCCTCGCTGATCACGTCACGGAAATTCGCGCCGCCGCCGCCCGTGCGTCCGCTTTGACTCAGCAGCTTCTCGCTTTCAGTCGCAGGCAGCCGCTCGAACCTGTGGTCGTTGAAGTGAATTCGATCATCACCAATCTCGAACGCTCATTACTCCGGCTCATCGGGGAAAATATTTCCGTCGTTTGCCATCTTCACCACGAGAAGGAAGGCGCGCACATCAAAGCCGATCCGAGCCAGATCACGCAAATTATTCTAAATCTTGCGGTGAACGCGCGCGACGCAATGCCCAAAGGCGGGCAGCTCACGCTCGAGACCGCGATTGTCGATCTCACAAAGGAAATGGAATCGCCTTTCCTTTGCGGCGACTTTGTTTCAGGCCACTATGTTCTGATCAAAATCGCCGACAACGGAATTGGAATGAGTGAAGAGGCCAAAGCTCATCTCTTCGAACCGTTTTTCACCACCAAGACCGATCAGGAGAGAAGCGGCCTTGGCCTCGCAACTTGTTATGGCATCGTCCATCAGAGCGGCGGACATCTCCGGGTCGAGAGCGATCTAGGCAAAGGTACTGTCGTCCAAATTTATATCCCTCGCGTCCCGGCGCCGCCTCCGCCTTCGTACAAAAAGCCAAATAACAAGAAACCGCGCGGCGGCACCGAAACCATTCTCGTTCTCGAAGATGACATTAGCGTCCGCCACATTTCGGTGCGCACACTTCGCGGTTTTGGTTATCAAGTTATGGAAGCGGCCAATGGCGCTGATGCACGGCGTTTACTCAGCAAAAACCGTGGACAAAAGATCGACCTTCTTCTGACCGATCTGATCATGCCAGAAATGAGCGGACGCCGTTTTGCCGATTCACTGCGCGCGGCTCATCCCAACATCAAAGTTCTTTTCATCTCCGGATATCTTGAAGAATCGCTTCAACCGAGCGATCGATGCGAGCCGGAAATGTTTTTCCTGCCAAAGCCATTCGATTCAGAGCAACTCGCCACCAAAGTTCGAGAAGCGCTGGACGGTTAGGGACGTCGCGTCGCGGTGCGCCGTCCGGACATCGCAGCGCGATGTCCCTACCAAGTTGTCCGTGGTCGCTTGGCCGCCATGCCTTGGCGAAGGCAGAATCTTGCCCGAAGCTGTAACTGGGTGATCACGTTCAAAGAGATCCAGGCCGCGCGCGATCGCATTGCCGGCGCCGTTTTTTATTCGCCTTGTCTTGCATCGATTCCGCTCAGCGAAATCACCGGCATGCAGATTTTCTGCAAGCTCGACAACTTGCAGCGCACCGGAAGTTTTAAAGAACGCGGCGCCCGGAACGCGCTCGCCCAGCTTTCAGCCGATCAAAAAAAACGGGGCGTGATCGCTGCTTCCGCCGGCAACCACGCTCAGGCGCTCGCGTATCAAGGAAAACTGCTCGGCATTCCGGCGACAGTGGTCATGCCCCAATACGCGCCGCTGATCAAAGTAAGCAATTGCCAGAAACTTGGCGCGAATGTTGTTTTGCATGGCAAGGATTTCGCGGAGGCAAAAGCGCACGCGCGTGAAATCGCAGCTGAAAAAGGCCTCGCTTACATCGACGGCTACGACGATCCCGCCATCATCGCCGGCCAAGGCACGATGGGCATTGAGATTGTCGATCAGGTGGAAGATCTCGATGCGGTCGTTGTTCCCGTTGGCGGCGCCGGCTTGATCGCCGGGGTTTCACTGGCGGTCAAAAATTTGCGGCCGCAAGCAAAAATCATTGCGGTCGAAGCAGAGACCGTCGCCAGTTTTTCCGCGGCGCTCGAAGCGGGCAAACCAACCAGGATCGCCTTGCATCCAACGCTCGCCGACGGACTCGCTATCCCGCAAGTTGGCCCGAACGCGTTCGCGATCGCGCGCGAACATGT
>QHOI01000201.1 GCA_003218705.1 Verrucomicrobiota bacterium
GATTTAGAGATCGCCAAACCGAGCCCGAGCCCGCCATAGCGGCGTTGAAATGCGCGTTCGCCCTGCTCGAACGGATCGAAAATACGATTCATGATTTCCGGTTGGATTCCGATGCCGGTGTCGTGCACGGCGATGGCGAGCAGCTGTGGTTCCGGATTGGAGGAGGAAATGGTGATCTCGCCATGATCGGCCGTGAACTTGATCGCGTTCTTGAGCAGGTTCCAAACGATTTGCTGGAACTTGGCCGCGT
This sequence comes from Verrucomicrobiota bacterium, assembly GCA_003218705.1. GTDB lineage: Bacteria > Verrucomicrobiota > Verrucomicrobiia > Chthoniobacterales > UBA10450 > AV40. The sequence goes on from QHOI01000201.1 coordinate 251, forward strand.
CACCGGAGACGTGATGGGTGCCGCCACGCAAGTTGAGGTTCAGCTTTAAATTGCGCGCCTGCGCTTCCGGGCGGCAAATTTCTACGACGTTATTGATGACTTCGTGGGCATCGAGTGTCCCGAATCTGAGTTGCAATTTATCTTTAGTGATTCGGGTGAGATCGAGGAGATCGTCGATGAGTTGGCTTTCCAACTCAACGTTGCGTCGAATCATTGAGAGCGAAGTCTTTGATTCGGACGAGCGCGGACCGTCCGACTCGAGAGTATCGAGCGCCGCCATCACCGGAGTCAGCGGCGTGCGCAGTTCATGCGAAAGCATGGCCAGAAAATTGTCTTTCGTTCGGTTCGCAGCCTCAACCGTTTCCTTTTGCTGTTCGATCGCAGCCTGAGCGCGGTTGCGTTCTGCAATTGCGGCGGCAATGGCCATGGCCGTGATCGTCAACGCCGCTGTCCACGATTGCAGCATCAGAAGCGATTGGTTCTCCGTTTGCAAGATGAAGGGCCCGAATCCATGGCGCGTTCCCCAAATTGCGATGGCCGAGAGAACAAAGATGCCAGTCGCGGTTTCGCGCGGGGTGAATCGAAATGCAGTCCAGATGACGATCGGACCGCAAATAAAGGAAATTGGATAATTGCCGGCGGAAATGGGAAACCATCCGCCAAACACGGTCTCGGCCAGCAGCACCAGTAACAACAAGAGGACCGAAACTTCAACCGCTTGTTTCCGGTTCCACTTGCGTTGCGTCGCGGACACGCTCCAGAGCACAAGCAACGGGGCTACAACCAAATCTCCGGAAGCATCACCGAGCCACCAGGTCAGCCAAATTGGCCAGTAGTTGGACCATTGGGCGAACTCGCCAACGGCTAGACTGCTAACGCCGGCCGTAGGAGCGACCGCGCTGCTGATAAGGGCTGCGAGCGCGAATGTGAAAACGCCCTGGGGACGATCGAACACTCGCGGGCCACCGGCAAATCTGTTCACGAGCCAGGCGCCGCAAATCGCTTCTAATGTATTACCACTGGCGATTCCGAACGACGTGAAAATATTTCCTACTGTTGTCAGATTTACCAGAAACGCGCCGACAAAAATCGCGGGCCACACACGGAATCCGAGAACAAGCAAAGCGGCGAGAGCGATTCCGGCCGGCGGCCAGACGGGCGACGCGCTCTTGTGAACAAAAGCCAGGTGAAGTGAGAGTTTGCCGGCAATTAAATAGATCAGCGTTAGGACGCTGATCGCCGGCAGCGTGGGAATTTTCCTGGCATTCATTACCCGACCGCCTCTGCGAATCGCCCTACCTGTTACGCGGCTGGCAACATCGGTCAACCGATTTGTGAATAATTGTGAATAACCCCAAACGAGTCACGCGATCGATTATCAGTGCCGGCGTGGAGAATTGCCGCTGTTATCAGCGGCGGGAACATCAATAATCGCGGCAGTAGGGATATTTCGATTCGTTGCCTAGCTCAGGCGGGAATTCTGAGTAACCGGCGTGAATCCATGGAATATCGCTCGGCAATACCGGCCGATAGCTGTCGTGCCAAACCGGAAACGGGAAGGTGAAAATTTCGAAGAGGCCGGTGAAGTGTCGCGCGGTGGAACGGCCAAGGCCGCGCACGATGCCATAACTGGCGGCGGCGGCGTTGCCTTCCTCTTTATTTACTTTGCAAACCGTGACCGGCAGCTCGCTGGAAGCGTAAAGAAAATTTCCAATGCCGCGGCCGAGTTTGCGCGTCGGGCCGTAATCGTTGCCGGGCGGATCCTGAATGTCGGCGAACGCGCTTGCTGCAAGAGCAACGCCAACCAGCGCCACGAGCAGATGCTTTTTCATAAACCGCTCCAAAACCTAAACAACTTCTCCATAACAAAATCAATATTTAATTTTTTATTTTTTGTGCCGCGTTGTTAGATCGACAATCGCTCAGCCGGTCGGCGGACCTTGGAAATAAAATAGAACCGAGCGACTCGCATCGAACAAGGCATGGGTGATGATTGCCGTCCAAAGATTGCGTCCAGACACGATGACGAGAATGCCGAGTAAGACGCCGAGCGTGCCGGTGATCAACATGCCGAGCGGATTTTGATAAGCGTGTGAGGCGCCGAAGAGAACGCCCTGAATGATTAAAGCCGCACCCCACGCGCTCCGGCTCGCACCAAAAAACATCGCCAACCCTTGCATGATAAATCCGCGAAACATGAATTCCTCATAAAATCCGGCCCCGATCAGGACATAAAACACAGTGTAAACAGTAAGTCCGAGGTTTCCTCGCAACGCGGCGAACCGGCTGAGATCGCGGTGGAAGCCGGCCTTCTCCGAAAAATAAATTCCTGCGAAAATGAGCGCCGCGAGCAAAATGCTGACGATGAATGTGCGCGGCCAGCTTCCTGGTCGCTTCAGTCCGATATCAGCAAGGGTTTCTCCGCGCAGCCGAATGAGTAGCCATGCCACCGCCACCTCCAACATTTGGACCGCACCTCCATATACGAAACTCGCTTGCATCGATTTCGGCGTGTAAGCAGCCTCGGCGCCTGCTTCCAGTCCAAAGACGAGGGCAACCAGAACGACGATGTCGATCAAGTATCGAACCCGACGCGGCGTGCGAGTCGCTGCGGCAGGTTCGATTTGATTCTCTGCCATGCCACGAACGTTAATCGCTTCGCGCGCGGATTGGGTAGATGAATTCTAACGAATTGTCTGATCGCTGACCTCCGACCTC
>QHOI01000177.1 GCA_003218705.1 Verrucomicrobiota bacterium
GGTGAACCGGTTCTCAACAACGTAGAGTCGGTTCATCGTGTCCTCGGCCGATTTTACGCGGCGCCGCTGGGTGAACGCGCGCGCGCCCGCGAGGTCACCTTCGCCGCAATCGAGAAAATCGCTGTCGAGCGCGAGTACGACATCAGCGCGGTCGAATCGCGGAATCAATTGCACATTTTCACCGAAGCTTGTCGTAGTCGCGTAATTTTGCACCTCGCTTAGGCCTGCGTCATAGACGCACCACATCATTTTCGGAAACGGCTTTTCCAATTCGGCTCGCAATCTTTCCCTCGTCGGCGAATGCAATTCTTCAACCAGGAAAGCCAGACCATCGCCGCCGTTCGATCCAAGCTGACCCCGCAATTTGTCGATGTAGGCGTCAAACTCGCCGCGATTGGAATCTTTGCCGCGATTCACGAAGCGTCGCGACCGCGCCGGATCGTAAAGATCGAGAACGGAGGCTTGCGCGAATGTGTCGGTGGCGCCGGCGCTGGCGGGATGAAGCGGATTGCCCTCCACCTTGATCGGCCGGCCGTCAACGGTGGTTGCGATCAGCGGAATTGCGCCGGTGCGGCGCGGCATCGCCGTGGCGTAGTAAAGAAATTTTCCGGGAATCGTCCACTCGGCGCTCTTCGTGAACGGAACGAGGTGCATTTCCGGACGGCGGCAACTCGTCAGGCCGAGACCGGCCAACGCCATCGACGCGCCCATCAATTTCATGAAATCGCGACGCGACCATTCGTCTTCGCTAATTTCCGAAGCGCCGGCCGGGAATTCGCGTTCCAGCCATTCCCGAAACTCGGGCGTGTTGCTGTATTCGCCGAGACTGCGCCAGTATTTTTTACCGGTCAGTGGCTCAGGCGGATGTTGAAAGACGCGTTTCATCGGTGGCAGGTTTGGCAATTTGTGCTCGGAGCGATGTTCCAGCGTTCCTTCAGTGTCTGACCGATCTCCTGTTGCGTCAGATGCTTCTTCTTCGTCCAATCCTCAGTCACGCTTTTTGGCTGTCCGTACTTCGCTACGAACTCCGCCGGCTTCACATCGTCTGGTTTCCAATCGAGATTAAAGATCTGATCGTCGGGCCGGAGAAAATTTTCGGGGTGTCGATGGCACCCGAGACACCACGCCATGCTATGCGGTTCGGCTATGGACACCGTCGCCATGTGATTGACCGGGCCATGACAACTGAAACAACTGATGCCGCGATTCACATGCGCCGCGTGGTTATAAAAGACGTAATCGACGGTGCGATGGAGCCACACCCATTCGATCGGTTTGCCGGTCTTCCAGCTTTCTCGAACCGGCGCGAGCTTCGGATTGTCTTTTTGGACCTGCGAGTGGCAGTTCATGCAGGTCTGCGTGTTCGGCACATTAGACTGCGCCGCCACTTCGACAAAGCTGTGGCAATAGCGGCAATCCATTCCGAGTTGGGTCACGTGAATGTCGTGCGGGAACGGCACCGGCTGGATCGGTTGATAGCCTACCTTGGTATATTTTGGCGTGACGTAGTACCAGGTGGCCGCGCTCAATCCGCACGCGATCAAAATGCCGGCGATTGCCATTTGCAGCGGCAACCAGTTGCACCAGCGTGGAAAGAAGTTCGCCATAATCAGCGGAAGCCCAATCCGGACCAACACAGCCGCCAACTTAGAAACGAATTCAAATCGCTCTCAGGATGTGCGCGCATCGAAGCCATCATTCTATAAATCGAAATTCGCTCGGCAAAACAAAAGTCGTAGCAGTAGCATGGCGATCTAAATTCCCGGTAACTCTTCCGATACGGAAAAGTCGCCGTTTCGCAAAATGATCACGTCAAAACTTCGGGGAAGCGTCAAGTGAAAGCGCGCATTTCTTTTGTCTCCCTCTTGGCATTGTTAAGCGGACCGATTTTGCAATTGCGCGCAGCCGAGGATGTCGACCTCCTTCTTTTCAACGGAAATGTTTACACGGTTAACGAAAAAACGCCGCGGGCCGAAGCGATCGCGGCCAGAAAGGATCGCGTCGTATTCGTGGGCTCGAACGAGGACGCCAGGAGATTTCACGCCGCGCGAACGGTCGATCTGCAAGGTCACACCGTCGTTCCCGGCTTGACCGATTCCCATTGCCACATCTTCGGGATCGGTGAGCGCGAGCTGCGTTTGAATCTCGAAGGCGCGAACACGCTCGAAGATTTTTTGGGCAAAGTGAAAGCGCGCGTCACCAAAACCAAGCGCGGCCAATGGATCACCGGCCGCGGCTGGATCGAGACCTTCTGGAAACCGCCGCAGTTTCCAACCCGGCAGGACCTCGACAAAATTGCGCCGCGCAATCCCGTTTTTCTCACCCGCGCAGACGGCCACGGCGCAATTGCGAACTCGGCCGCGCTCAAGATCGCCAAGATCGACAAGACGACGCCGAATCCGTTCGGCGGTGAAATTCTAAAAGACAAAGCGAGCGGTGAGCCAACCGGGATGTTGCTCGATAACGCGATGGATCTGGTCGAGAAAAGTATTCCGAAGCCATCCGCGGCCGAGCGCCAGCAGGCGCTGCTCACCGGAATCAATCGCGAGATAGGGCTCGGCTGGTGCGAAATTCAAAACGCCGGCAGCCACAAGGAAGATGTCGATCTTATTAAGAAGGCGCTTGAGTCCGGCAAAATTAAAATCCGGTTCATCAACGCGATTTACGGGCCCGGAGAAGATGCGCAGCATTTTTTGAAAGAAGGAGTCACGCTCGACGCGTTTAATCACCATTTCACCCAGCGCACCATCAAAGTGATTTTCGACGGCGCGCTCGGTTCGCGCGGCGCGGCGCTGCTCCAGCCTTACAGCGATACGCCCGAGACTTCCGGTTACCTCACCGAAAAACCGGAAGAGCTGAAACCGATGTTTGAGGAAGCATTGCGTCGAGGCATTCAGGTCGAGACACACGCAATTGGCGATGGCGCCAATCGGATGATTCTCGATCTTTACGAAGGCGCGTTCAAAGCGGTGCCGCCGAACCAACGGCAAATTCAAGAACCGCGGTGGCGAGTTGAACACGCGCAGATTGTCGATCCGGTAGACATTCCGCGCTTCGC
>QHOI01000178.1 GCA_003218705.1 Verrucomicrobiota bacterium
TTCAGCTTTTCGGGCTCAGTTGGACGCGGATTCACGGTCAGGGACGCGACGCGGCGATCGCGGCTGCCGTCAAAAAATTACTCGAGCAGCGTGAGGCCGGTGCGTTCCCAATTTTGATGGCGCACCATCCTCATGCTTTCGATGCCGCGGCCGACGCGAGACTACCGCTTACGCTTTCCGGCCACACCCACGGCGGGCAATTGATGTTGAACGAGCAATTAGGATTTGGGCCAGCGCTCTTCCGCTATTGGTCGGGCCTCTACCAACGCGACCAAAGCAAGCTCATTGTCTCGAACGGCGTCGGTAATTGGTTTCCGCTGCGGGTGAACGCACCCGCGGAAATTGTTCATCTCACCTTGCGGCGAGAGTGAACGGTTAAAACGCTGGCCTGTTTGAGAAAAACCTCGGGTCTACCGGGCCTTCGTCAAAGAGCCACGGGCTCGGAGGCATTCTCCAAGTTGATCGAGTGGGTCTTGTGATCACTCCCTGTGACGGAGCAGCCGGGCTGTGAATTGCTAAAGTGCGGTTTACCAAGAGCGAGTTGGCGGCCTGGTATTTGTGCGCCCCTTCGTATCCGTAAAACGCGATGTAACTTCGGCGATCATCCAATTTGATCGTAGCTGTCCAGTTAAATGTTGGATCGAGGAGAAGTGTGCCCATTTGCGTGTCCCACTCGAGCCACGCGTGAGTCAGGGAATCACTCATGCTACGTTTACCGATCACGAAGCGCACATTCGTAGCGCCGTTTAATTGCAGGCGATCGTAAAGCGCCAGCGCCTTGCCCTTGCAATCCGCCACCCTGGCGGCTTCGACTTCGGATGGAGTCTGCCATTCTCGAGAATACCGATAAGGCATCGCACGCAATTCCATCATCCAATCGTTGACTAGCGCGAATGAGATTCCGTCAATCAGGTAGCCGGACGGCGCGGTTAAAGTCGGTTGAACGCGGGCCATTTGTTTGTCGTAAGGGGTCGAATCAACTTCAACAAACGTCGATTGCGAAAAACCGACCGAGGTCCAGCCAAGCGCGCCAATTAAAAACCAGAGACCTTTCCTGAATGGGATCATAGCCGTAAGGCCATGATCTGAAGCAACGGACGTGCCGCCCTCTGCGATTTACGATTTTGTCGTCGCCGGAGGCGCTTCACCCGGGGCCGATGTCGATCCACGAGGTGGGGTCGGCGGCGCTGGTGTTGCGGGTTTCGCTGCCGCCGCCGCCGCCGCAGCCTTTTTCTTCGCTTCGGCGGCAGCCGCAGCTGCTGTCAGGTTTGCGTCCACCGCCGCTGCCTCGACCGGATGAATTCGATGATAATACTCGTTCGACTTCGACAGCTCTTCTTTTCGAAAAAGCAGCGCGTCGAACCGCTCGCGCTTACTCAATTCGAAATCCTTGTCCATCTTAATCGCTTCGAACGGGCAAACTTCGACACAGATCTGGCAGCTCATGCAAACCGAGATGTCGATGTCGAACACCTTCGGATAAAACTGCGGCTTGCCCATGTAATCGGGCTTCTTGTCGTCACTCTTAATAATATAGATGCATTGCGGCGGGCACTCCTTCTCGCAGATCTTGCAGGCGACGCAGCGCAAGCCGGCTTCGGCATCATCAGTGTCGTAGATTAGAATCGGAAAGTTCCGGTAGTTTTCCGGCAAAGGATTTCGCTCCTCCGGATATTGCACCGTGATCAAGCGGTCCTTCTCGAAATAACTTCCGGCAAAGTTCCGGAGCGTGACCGCCATTCCCTTTAAAATCCCGGTGCCGATCATTGAGTTTCAATCTCGCTGAAATCGCGGCATATTCACAAGGAAAAGATGCGGCGGCTCGGCCTTATTCCATTACTTTGTGCAGCAGCACTGACCTCCCAAGCCGCAGATCGCGTTTTCGAAAGTGGCCCGCAGAAAGTTCATTTACTCGAGCTATTTACGTCGGAAGGCTGCAGCAGTTGTCCTCCGGCCGAAGCCTGGCTCTCCAAGCTCAAGAGCGATCCACGATTGTGGAAGGATTTCGTGCCGCTCGCGTTTCACGTCGATTATTGGGACCATCTTGGCTGGCGGGATCCTTTTGCTTCGAAGGAATGGACCGCTCGGCAATATCGATACTCTGCGGCCTGGAAGAATGATGGCGTTTATACTCCCGGTTTTGTGGTCGATGCTCGTGAATCGCAGGATCGTAACATTCCAACGTCGTCGAGCGACAAGCCGGGTGTGCTGAAAATCACGTTAGCGAACGACAACGTTTCGGCGGAATTCAATCCGACGAACGGCGCAGCCAACGATGTCGACCTTCACGTAGCGATGCTTGGCTTTGATTTGAACACCAAACCCAGCGCCGGCGAAAACAACGGGCGCAATCTACGTCAGGATTTTGTTGTGCTTTCGGTCGTGAACGAAAAAATGTCGTCTGGCAAAGCCGAGATCCATCTGGCAACAGATTCACGCGCCGGAGCGGTCGCCGCGTGGATCACGGCGCCCAATCAACTCGAACCGATCCAGGCAGTCGGTGGATGGCTTCGCTGAATATCAGCGATCGACTTCTCCCATGACGATGTCGATGCTGCCAAGAATCACCATCACGTCGGCCACGGTATGTCCGAGGCACAGATCTTCCAGCACCGTTAGATTGATGAAGCTCGGCGGGCGCACTCGATAACGATACGGATTCGGACCGCCGTCGCTGATTAAATAAAACCCGA
>QHOI01000140.1 GCA_003218705.1 Verrucomicrobiota bacterium
GGCACCGAGCCAAAACAAATCCGTCTCTGTTAAAGGCCAGTCCGGCTCGGACTCCGGGTCATCCGTTCACAACGCTGTTTTTCATCGTCGCCTGTTGCGGTGTTGCCTTCAGCACGCTTTATCGTTATCCGCACAACAGCTTGATCGGCTTGGGAATCATGCTGACCGGTTTGCCGACTTATTTGTTTTGGAAGCCACAGCAACAGAAAACGCCGAACACCGAACGTCCAACGCCCAACATCGAATGAAAACGGCATCAGAATTCATGCATTGGGCGAAGACACGCCCAAGGGTGAAGTACGATCTCGCGTTGAGCGGCGTTCTCAATCTGCCTTTCCCGGAATTGGACGTGAAGCTGAGCGAGTTAGAATTACATGGCGACAACGCTTACGGATATCGCCCGCTGGTCGAAGCGATCGCGGCACATCGGCAGGTCGCTCCCGAAAATGTGGTCACAATTTCCGGCGGCACCTCGATGGCAAACCATCTCGCGATGGCGGCGTTGCTCGAGCACGGCGACGAAGTCCTGATCGAAAAACCAACTTACGATCCGCTGCTCGCAATCGCCGAATATCTCGGCGCGAAGATAAAACGTTTTCCAAGAAGATTCGAAGACGGTTTCAAGATCGACATCGTTGAGCTGGAAAAACAAATCACTCCGGGGACGCGCGTAATCGTGCTGACGAACCTGCACAATCCGAGCAGCGAGTTGGTTGAAGAGGCTACACTCCGCAGAATCGGTGAGCTTGCGCGCGATGTTGGAGCGCGGGTGCTAGTGGACGAAGTTTATCTGGAAGCAATGTTTGAGAATTCGCCGCCACCGGCCGTTTCGCTTGGTCCAGAGTTTGTCGTGACGAGCAGCCTGACCAAAGGCTACGGATTGAGCGGGCTTCGTTGCGGCTGGATTTTCGCCGACGCCGAAATCGCGCAGAAAATTCGGCGATTAGACGATATCTTTGCCGCGAGCGCGCCGAACGTGATGGAGCGACTCAGTGTGATCGCGCTAAATCAACTTCCAAAGATCGCCGGGCGCGCGAAAGCGATGCTGGAGACCAATCGAGCAACGTTGAACAGCTTTCTTAGAGAGCGCGATGACATCGACGGTGTGCCGACAAGATTCGGCACAACTTCTTTTCCACGGCTACGCGACGGCAGCGTTGAGAAGCTTTCTACTTTGCTGATCGAAAAATACGAGACGGCCGTGGTCCCCGGCCGGTTTTTCGAGTCGCCGAACCACATTCGGATCGGTCTTTGTTGCCCACCGGAAAACTTTCGCGAAGGCATCGCACGCCTAGGCAAGGTTTTGGACGAGTTGGCGAGATAAAAAAGGAACCGCGGGCTGGAGGCCAACCCGCGGCTCAATTTAATTCCTGTCAGTTACGATAAGCCGAGGGTGGCGAGTGTTGGTTCGTCCACCGTTGACGTAATCGCGAGACCATGGTCAGCCTGGAAAGCTGCGATTGCCTGTCGCGTCATCGGTCCGAGTTGCCCGTCGATCGGGCCGGCGTAGTAACCGTCCCGCTGCAATTGTGTTTGCACGTCGACCACGATCTGGTCCGGCGTCAGATTGCCGTAACCATAGATCGGACCGTCGTACGGATAGTAAGCGTATCGGTCGTAACCCCACGCCGGATACCAGTAACCCCCGTCCCAGAAATACCAGCCTCCGCCAACAAAGATGATGCGGTTGTAGTGGCTGCTCCACCAACCCCGATCATGCCATTGCCTGTGGTAATTTCGAAACGCAGCATACTGCTGCCCGCTGAATCGGCTGCCCCGCCAATTGTTCGTGACCGTCACATTTCTGTTTCGGTTGACTCCGACGTTCCTAGTGGTGTTGCCGGAAACAGTCCGGTTACGAAAATTTCGTCCCGGGTTTACTGCAACATTGCCCTGGACACGAGCTCGATCGTTTTGTCGAACAGTGCGTTCACGCAAACGAATATTGGTCGTGTTCTCAGAACGAACGGTCGCGTTTGCGTGTCGCTCGCGCAAACGAGCATTGGTCGTGTTACCATTGAACCGCGGCGTGGTGCCGTAGGTATGTGTCCGCATCGGCGCCGTGGAAACGCTGCGTTGCGTCCGGATGGGCGACGTTCTGGTCACCTGCCGTGTCCTCACCGGCGCGACCTGCGCTTTCGAGTTCCCGCCAGAGCCTCGATGGATCGTTGTCGTGGAAGTGTTGTTATCGTCTTGTTTCGTTTGGGCCAACGCCGCCGATGCGAGCGCTACACCCGTGCATATTGATATAATTAGATGTTTCATTTGTCCTTTTACCCCTTTGAAGGTTGGACAGATCGCAGGATGGATTATTCAACATCGTTAAGTATTGCTTTGGCTGACTCGCGTGTAGGCATCCGCCGCACTTTTCGTGTGACAAATCGACCGGTCAGAGCGCCGCAGCCGCTAACTGAGCTCGAGAGTCGCGACCGTGCGATCGGGTCAGATCGAGGATCGGCCCGAGCGGCACGATTCGAGTGGGATTAATTTCTTCGTGCGTCATGTAGTAATGACGCTTGATGTGATCGATGCTGACCGTCTCGGCGATTCCCGGGTGCTGATAGAGATCGAGCAGATAACCTTGTAGATTCGGATAATCGATAATGCGGCGAAGGTTGCACTTGAAATGGCCGTAATAAACGGCATCGAAGCGAATGAGCGTGCAAAAGAGACGCCAATCGGCTTCGACCATCCGGTTGCCAAACAGGTATCGGCTTTTCGACAAACGCTTTTCAATTTCATCGAGCGCGTCGAAAAGTTTCTTGCACGAACCTTCGTAAGCCCGCTGACGCGTGGCGAAACCGGCCCGGTAAACTCGGTTGTTGACGTTGTCGTAAAGAAAATCGGAGAGCTTGCTGTGTTCGGCTTCGATGTCCTTCGGGAAAAAATCGATGTCTTTGTTTTTGGCAAACTCGTTGAAGACGCGGTTGAACATGGGACAGATGTCGTCCTCGCAATTGTTCACGATCTTTTTCGTTTTCTTGTCCCAAAGTGCCGGAACAGTCACCCGTTCTTTGAAATTCGGATCGGTCGCGGTGTAGGTTTGACTCAAGTAATGGAAGTCGTTCACCGGATCGGTCGATTCGAATTGGTCGAGTTTGTTCAGCGCCGAGCCGGGCCGGCTGCGTTCAGGGTCGCGGAAAGCCCATCCTTTCTCGTCGCGAAAAGGATCGACGATCGTCATGCCGATCGTGTCTTCGAGGCCTTTCAGCTTTCGGAAAATGATCGTGCGACTCGCCCACGGACACGCGAGTGAGACGTAAAGATGATAGCGACCCCCCGCCGCCGGATACGGGGTCGATCCATCATTCGAGATCCATTCGCGAAACGCGTCTTCCTGGCGTTGAAATTCGCCGGAATCGGTTTGTTCGGCAGGCGCGTGCGCTGGCACCACCCAATATAAGCAGAAATCAGGTCACGAGCACAGCGGTGGCGTCGAGTTTACCGGCGCGGAACTTTTCCAGTGCGGTGTTGGCTTGTTCCAAAGGAAAAGTTTTCACTTTTGTTTTCACTGGGATGAGCGCTGCGATCTTCAGAAATTCCTCGCCGTCGCGGCGCGTCAGATTCGCGACCGAAGAGATGACCCGCTCGTTCCATAGATCGACATAAGGAAATGAAGGGATGTCGCTCATATGAATCCCGCCGCAAACGACGACGCCGCCTTTGGCGAGCGCGCGCAGCGCGGCCGGCACCAGCGCGCCGACCGGGGCAAAAATAATTGCGGCGCCGAGTCTTTCGGGCGGCATTTCATCTGAACCGCCGGCCCAAACCGCGCCTAACGAGCGCGCGGCATCCTGTCCGGCTTTATCTCCCGGTCGCGTGAAAGCGAAGATTTCCTTTTGTTGATACAAGGCGACTTGCGCAATCAAATAGGCCGCGTTGCCAAATCCGTAAATGCCGAGCCGGCGGGCATCGCCGGTTTTCCAATACGATCGATAGCCGAGCATTCCGGCACAAAGCAGCGGCGCAACAGCCGCCTCCGCCAAGCCCGCTTCGGCGGCCAGGTCGACATCGAAAAGTTCGTCTGGGAGACGAAAACAATATCGCGCGTCGGCTACGGTGAACTCGGCGTAGCCGCCATCAATCGTGTAACCGGTGAATTTTGCGCGATCGCAAAGATTTTCGCGGTCAGACCGGCAATAAGTGCACTCACCATCGGTCCAGCCAAGCCATGGAACGCCGATGCGATCGCCAATTGAAAATCCATCCACGCTTTGATTGATTTGTTCGACCCGGCCGACAATTTGATGACCGAGAATCAGCGGAAGTTTTGGATTGGGCAGTTCGCCATCGACAATGTGAAGATCGGTCCGGCAAACCGCGCAGGTATTAACGCGAACGAGTAATTGTCCATGGCCCGGTTTGGGTTTGGGCAGGTCGCGGAGTGCGAGTGGTTGTCCGACTTCTTCGAGCACCATCGCGCGCATGGCGATGTATTAACCGGCATTAGGCGAATGGCAATCGGCGAGGTCTTTCCCGAATCGCGCCGGCGCTAGCCGTTTTGAGAAAGCAGCTCGTTACTCTTTTGCAATTCCGCGATCGTCGCGCGCAGTTCGGAAGTGCGCTCGCGAACGGCGTCTTCGAGGGCGGCGCGCTGATTATCGAGAAGCAAATGGGCGCGGCGGCTATTGAGAAGATTACGAATCCGCAGCGCAACTTCGACATGATCGAACGGTTTGAGCAGAAAATCGGTGGCGCCCGCCTCGAGCGCCCGTCGTTTGGTTTTCTCATTGGTATCAGCAGTGAGAACAACCACCGGCAGAAAATTTTCTTCTGATTGAGAAGAGAGCGATTCGAGAATGGCAAATCCGTCGGGAGGCGGCATCATTAAATCGAGCAAAACCAGATCGGGCTGAAAAGTTTTGTAGACTTGGAGGGCGAGTCTGGAATCGAGGACGGACTCGAAACGAGAGTAGCCCGCCTCGACCAGAATCTCTTCTAGGAGCGCCACGTTTACGGGCTCGTCGTCAATGATGAGAATCTTCATTTTGGCGAGGTCGGCCGAGTGATCCGGCCAGTGATTTGCTGCGCTCATGGGCTCGGGCAAGCCTCCTTCACATCTCCGTTGGAAATAGCCGCTGCTGGTGACTGTTCGACACTGTCAATGCCGTTGGTTTCGTCGAGGACTTGGAAAAATTTGTTAACATCCAGGGGCTTGGTCAGGTAATGGGCAGCGCCAGCGGACATGAGACGATTCATCTGCCGTTTGGTGGCATCGGCACTAATGACGACGACTGGAATGTGGCGCGTTGTTGAGTCGGCCTTTAACTGCGAGAGAACATCCCATCCCGGAAGATCGGGAAGGTGAAGATCGAGCAAAATGAGATCGGGCGTATGCTGGCGGGCCAAATCAAGTCCGACCTTTCCTTGCATGCAGGTGAGGAGTGCAGTGCCCGGCCGCTCCGCAAGCATTTGTTCGATCAGCGCCAGATTGGAAAGATTGTCTTCAATATAAAGGATACTTCGACTAGCCGGCTCTGAGCTCGGCTGCCGGGCGCCATTGGCTGCCCCGTCACGCGGAAATCGTTCCAGGGGTGATTTTGCCAGGGGAAGTTCAATCCAGAATGTGCTGCCTTTGCCCACAGCACTCTCCACTCCAATCGAGCCGCCCATCGCATCCATGAGCCGTTGCGACAGCGCCAATCCGAGCCCCGTTCCCTCGATAGCGGATTGTTCCGCGCCCAACCGTTCGAACGGCGTGAACAAGCGCGCGAGTTTTTCGGCGGGAATACCGGGACCAGTGTCGCTAACGAGAACGCGCACCTTTTCATTCCCAGGTACGTGATAAGAGACGGCGACCCCGCCAAAGAAAGGCGTGTATTTCACCGCATTATTGAGCAAGTTTACCAACACTTGTTTGAATCGCTGCCGGTCGGCGAGAACGTGAACGCCGGCATCAATATCGGCCGAGGCCGAAAGTTGAATGGAGCGCTCAGTGGCGAGCGGACGCATCAAGTCCAGCGTTTCTTCCAACGCGTCTGCGACACAAACTGGTTCGAGCGATAGTTGCATCCTTCCCGCTTCGATGCGGCTGATGTCGAGGACCTCGTTGATTAGATCGAGAAGATGCTTGCCGGCACTCAAAATGTAGCCGACGCGTTTGCGCTGTACTTCCGTCGGCTTTTGTCTTTCAAGAAGCTGGCCGAAGCCAAGGATCGCATTCAGCGGCGTGCGCAATTCGTGGCTCATCCGGGAGAGAAATTCGCTTTTAGCTTTGCTGGCGCGCTTTACCTCGTCCACCAGTTTGCGCTCCGTAACGTCTTGCACGGTACCGAACATGCGGCGCGGCTGACCGGCCTCGTCCAAAATGACATCGCCCTGGCTGTAGACAAACCGCACTTCCCCGCTGGGCCAGACGACGCGATATTCCACTTCGTAGCGCGGGCCGCCCCGAAGCGCCACCCCTATTGCTTGCATGACCATGTCCCGATCTTCGGGGTAGATCAGTTCCTGAAAACGGGCAAAGTTGTTGACGTCTTCCTCCGGCGACAGCCCAAAGACGCGGTTGGTTTCGCTGGACCACATGAGGCGGTCGGTAATAAGGTCGCGTTCCCAGTAGCCGAGGTGCGCAATGGCTTGGGCTTGCGCGAGTTTGTTCTCATTTTCTCGCAAGGCGGTGTCTTGAGATTGGATCTGGGCCAGCATTTGATTGAATGCATCGGTCAAAACTCCAACCTCATCGCCGCACACCTTTGCTGCGCGCACAGAGTAGTCGTTGTGATCGGCGATAGTCCGTGCGGTCCCAGCGAGTCGAAGAATCGGAGTGGTAATGAGATGCAGAAACTGGTTTGAGAGAATAAATGCAACAAGCAGCGACGCGACGAGCACCAGAGCAAAGATCCCGCCATATAGTTTCAGAAGCTGCGATGTCGTCGCGTGTAGATCGGCCAAAAGGTAGAGAGTCCCTTCGCGTGCACCGCTAGCCATCACTGGCTGCGCTAAAAGGATGCGGTCGCCGTCGATCCGGAACCCGGATTCCAATCGCGCGGCTTTGATTTGGGTTTCGTCCCGTGGTGTCCCAAAAAAAGCGAGCTGCTGCTGGTCCGCGAGCTCAAGCCGTGCACTAACGATTTGGGGCATTGTTCTAAGTCCGCCAAGTATTTGGGCGGCAGCATCCTCATCTTTGAACATGACTGCCGCAGCACAGTTGTGCGCTGTAATCTCGCCGACTACCGCCAGTTCGTGTGCCGAGTGCTGTTTCAGGGTGTACGCTTGAAAGCAGAACAGGGCTGCAAACGCGAGGAGAAGCACCACGCTGGCGATCATCATGATCACCAAGGTGATCTTTTGCCGGATAGGTCGATCGCGCAGCTTCAGCATGGAGCGAATTCCCAATTTCGAGCCGTGTAAGAGCTATTTTCGAGCCGAGCGTAAAGAATTGCGTTGCGGGTTAACGCCTTTTTTGAAACCAGCAACCGCTCGGACCTCAAACTGCTCGGCTACCGTGGCGATGGAACGCATTTTGCTTGGGAGAGGTGGTGTCCAATACCGATGGACACCGAGTTTGCAGAATTCAAAAAGCATACGCCCTTCGAATCACGTCATGAATCCTTCTTCACCACCGGCTGAGAAGTCCGTAAAATCGCCACCGGTCAGGCGCGAAACGTCCGAACAATCTCAAGACGCTAACGTCTATTCGGAGCCCAGACACAAAAATAATCGCATCTTGACCGTCGCTTTACTGGTTGCGGTGGCAATCGCCTTGGGACTCGGGTTTTGGAATTTGTCCCGTCAATTAGCGCCTCAGCTAATCACTTCCTCAACATCGAAGGAACAAACCAGTGCGAGTTTGCTCCCGGAAAAGAGTGTTGCGGTACTACCGTTTGAAAACCTTAGCGACGATAACGAAAATGCATTTCTGGCCGACGGCGTGCAGGGCGACATTCTCGGCGCACTGTCCAAAGTCGCCGACCTCAAGGTCATTGGCCGCACTTCCGTCAACAGTTATGCCGCTGGCGGAGCGCGCAACCTGCACGAGATCGCCGAAACGCTCGGAGTCGCCTACGTCTTGGAGGGAACTGTCGGCCAGACGCATGGCAAGGTTCGCATCACGGCTCAATTAACTGATGCTCGCACCCAGAATCGTTTGTGGGCAGAGACCTACCAGCGCGATTTGGGCGAAGTGTTCGCAATTCAGAGCGAAATCGTCCAGCGAACGATCTCGCAGCTGCGAGCGAATGTCTCCGAAAAAGAGAAAGCTGCTATCGCAGAACGGCCCACCAAGGATCTCACCGCATACGGACTATACGTCCGGGCGAACGCGCTCACCGCAACCATTGCTCTCAACCCGCAGATCAACGACCGCTTACGCGAGGCGATTCAGTTGCTCGACCAAGCCATCGCACGGGACCCAGACTTTTATCTAGCCTACTGCGAATTGTCTGTCACACATGACTATCTGTATTTCTTTGGCCTTGATCACACGCCCGAGCGCCTCGCCCTGGCGGAGGCTGCGCTAAAAGCTGTCGTTCGCCTGAGACGTGATGCGGGCGAGACCCATCTCGCTCGCGCGAACTTCTTCTACCGCTGTTATCTCGATTACAATCATGCACGCACCGAACTGGGACTCGCGGAGCGGGCCTTGCCCAACAACTCCCAAATCTTCGAGTTGACGGGCTACATCGATCGCCGCCAGGGACTGTGGAACGAATCCGCCCGGAGTTTGCAAAGAGCTCTCGAACTCGATCCGCGCAATTTTTTTATGCTCCAGCAGATCGCGCTCAGTTATCAGGAATTCCGGCAGTTCGGGGCGATGGCTGCTGCGTTGGATCGCGCGCTCAAGTTGATTCCCCGCGATGTCGATACCCGGGTCACCCGTGCGCTTGTCGATCTTGAGTGGAAAGCCGACCCGCAGCCGCTGGATGAAATCATCAGAAAAACCTTGGCCGAAGACCCGGCAAAGGCGCCAGATCTGGCGGCCCAGTGGTTCTATGTTGGGCTTTGTGAACGTGATCGAGTGGCAGTTGCCCAAGCTCTGGCTGCGATACCGGCGAACGGAATATCGGTGGACCTGAATTTTCCACGCTCGTGGTGTGAAGGGTTGGCCGCCCGCGCTCGAGATGACGCCGCCGCTGCGCGAGCCGCGTTCCTTATCGCGCGCGCCGAAGTCGAGAAAACAGTACGCGAGCAACCGGACTATGGCCCCGGCCTTACGGTGCTGGGGCTGATTGATGCTGGACTTGGGCGCAAAGAAGAAGCAATTCGCGAAGGTCTCCACGCTGTCGAGCTATTGCCCATCAGTAAAGATTCCATCGACGGTGCAGAGGTGATGAAATATTTGGGTGTCATTTATGCATGGTGTGGCGAGAAGGATCTTGCCATTAAACAGATCACCGCAACCCTGCAAATCCCAAGTACTTTGAGCTACGGCAACTTGAAACTGCATCCGTACTGGGATCTACTGCGCGGCGAACCTCGTTTCGAGAAAATTGTGGCTGACCTGGCCCCGAAGAGCCGCGAGAAGTAATTCTTGGAAGCTGACGCGGGTTTGCAGGTAGCAGGCTGTTCCCCAGGCTACGGCGTTGGTAGCCGCGTCGCCGGCAGTTTAGCGCGCAGCAGCTGGCTCGAATTCGCCTTCCTTCGGCGGGGCCGGCGCGCCTTCGTGATGGGTGTGAGCGCTTCGCAGGAAAGGCACTTTGTCGAGAACGTGTTCCTGGAACCATTCTAACCAGAGATAAATCACGGGCGTAACAAACAACGTGATCAGTTGCGAAAAAATCAGGCCGCCAACGATGACCAAGCCGAGTGGACGCCGAGAAGAAGCATCCTGTCCAAAGCCGAGTGCGAGTGGCACCGCGCCCATGAGAGCGGCAAGCGTTGTCATCATGATCGGACGGAAACGTTCGACGCTCGCTTCGTGGATTGCCGAGCGCAGGTCCCAGCCTTCATCGATTCGCTGCAAAGCAAAATCGACCACCATGATCCCGTTCTTCTTCACGATGCCAAGCAGGAGAAAAAGGCCGATCACGCTGTAGAGCGACAAGGTCGACCCAAAAATCCACAAGGTGAACAGTCCGCCGACGACGGCCGGCACGATCGCCGGAAACAATACCGTGATCGGGTGGACGTAGCTCTCGTAAAGAATTC
>QHOI01000141.1 GCA_003218705.1 Verrucomicrobiota bacterium
AAGAGCTGTTTTTTCCAGCCGACCTCTGCGCGCCGGATCACCTGCGGCAGCAAGCTGCGCATGACGGTTTCGAGCGGGCAGCAATAATAAGTGCTCATCCACTTCGCCAGCTCGAGCAGCGACTCACTGATTGCAGGCGCTTCGCCCACCAGCGCTTCAATCGGCCGAATTCCCTTCGCGTCGCTGTGCTCCAGCGTCGCAAGAACTGTGGCGAGCGCGGATTTGTCGCGAAACGGAACTCGCACTCGCGACCCAATCCCGATTCGCTCGGCCAATGTTTCAGGCACGGAATAATCAAGCTCGCGCTGAATGGCGCGGTCGATAATCACGCGAACGTAATTAGGCTTCATCATCTTGCTGGCCGACAATTTAATTGAAGTTTAGGTCGATCACGAGCATGAGGAGCACGAAATAAGATGGCCCGGTTCGTCCTAAAACTAATTCTGTGTTGGCTGGTCGCTTTGGCGGCAGGATTCGGTTATCTCGCGCTCCGATCGGGCGATGCGCTTTACAGTTTTTACGAATGGGTCAGTCCGGCGCGCTTTCAGCAATACGACAAACTCATCCTCTCAGTCGCGGCGGAACACGAGCTCGATCCAATGCTAGTTAAAGCTGTCGTCTGGCGCGAGAGCCGGTTTGATCGTCAAAAATATGGAACCGCCGGCGAGCGCGGCTTGATGCAGGTCAGCGAGAAAGCCGCGAATGAATGGGCGCGCGAATACAAGATCGACAACTTCCAGGTCGAACAACTCTTCGATCCTAAAACGAATCTCGAAGCCGGTTCGTGGTATTTACGCCGTGCGTTCGACCATTGGCAAAACGAATCCGAGCCGTTGCCGTTTGCGCTTGCTGAGTACAATGCCGGAGCAAGCCGGGTCCAGCGGTGGGTTAAAGCCGGTGGAACCACGACCAGCCAATTTCTCGGCAGCATCGATTTTCCCACTACGCGCAAATACGTTCAATCGATTCTTGATCGCTACGCGTTTTACAAAAAGCGTGGCCGAATGTGAGTCGGCCTTTGCTTAGGCGAATTCGCTGCCAAGTTTCGCGTTGAGCGGAATGACGGTGTCGATCTTGAGCGGCAGATCGCCGCCGCGTTGCTTCAAGGCCGCGATCACGCTTTCGGTCGGGATATTTCCAACGAGCGCATTTTGCGCGAACGGGCAGCCGCCGAGTCCACCAATCGCGGAATCAAATCTGCGGCAGCCGGCGTCGTAAGCGACGAGAATCTTCCCGATTGCATCGGCCGCTGTGCTGTGCAAATGGACGCCGATCTCGCACGCGTTGCTCGATTTCATCACGTTTGTGACGACTTGGTGAATCAGTTTCGCGTCTGCCAGTCCAACCGTGTCGGCGAGTGAGATCGCTCGAATGCCAAGCCCGGCGATTCGCGCAATTGCTGTCCGAAGCTCATCTTCGTTCGACGGATCCCCGTACGGATTGCCGAATGCCATCGAGACATAAGCCACAAGATCGAGATTCGCGCGATCGATCCGGCGCGTAATTGCCTGCAGCGTCTTGAAATTTTCTTCGGGTGATTGGTTCTGGTTTCGCCGCAGAAACGTGGGCGAAATCGAGCAAGGGTATCCGAGCGTCGTCACGCGCTTGGTCGAAATTGCCCGTTCCGCGCCCTTTTCGTTGACCACGATTCCAATGATCTCGATGTCATTGGGCGGATCGAGTTGTTTAAGAACTTGCTCGCTGTCGGCCATTTGCGGAACCGCTTTTGGCGAAACGAAACTGACGGCGTCGATATTTTTGAAGCCGGCGCTTATGAGCGCGCGCAAATATTGGACCTTCAATTCGGTCGGGATCTGGCGCGGCAGGCCCTGCCAGGCATCGCGCGGGCACTCGATTAACTTTACCGACTGGTTCGCCATGTTTGGAATCTTCGGTAACGGTTCAAGGGAATGACAAAATCGCAAATCGCCGAGGTGTTGGAAGAAATTGCGACTCTGCTCGAATTAAAAGACGAAAACCCGTTCAAGATTCGAGCTTACGCCAATGCCGCGCGGTCGCTGGAGACATTTGGCGGCAATTTATCTGATCTTCAAGACGAGGAAGCGCTCGCGAAAATTCCTGGAATCGGCAAAGCGATCGCGGCCAAGGTCAAAGAACTGGCCGGCACTGGAAAACTCAAATACCTCGAAGAATTACGGGCGGAATTTCCGGCGGCGATTCTCGAGTTGTTTTCGATTTCCGGACTCGGCGCGAAGAAGATCAAAGCGCTCTACGAGCAACTGCACATCAGTTCGATCGAACAATTACGGGAAGCGTGCGAATCTGGGCGGGTCGCGCGATTGCCCGGCTTTGGCGAAACGACCCAGGCAAAGATTTGCACCGCAATCGAGCAACGCGCGAAACATTCGGGATATTTTCAATTTGGCCAGATTGCGGCTGAAACAGAATCGCTTCGAAGAGATTTGGCGGCGCATCCCGATGCGCTCCAGGTCGATGTTGCTGGAAGTTACAGGCGGCGAAGGGAAATTGTGCGTGACGTCGATCTTGTCGTCGCAACGAAAAAGCCGGCGGCGATTACGGAATTCTTCATCAAACACGCGCTGGCGGAATCGATCATTGCCCAGGGTCCGACGAAAACGAGTGTGCGACTTCGCTCCGGGATCCAGTGCGATTTGCGAGTGGTGACCTCGGCCGAATATCCGTTTGCGCTCAATTACTTTACCGGGAGCAAGGAACACAACATCGAAATGCGCAGCCGCGCGTTGCAGCGCGGCTGGACCTTGAACGAATATCGGCTGGCACGTTTACCGCCCGATCCAAAAGCAAAAAAAGCGCGGGGCGGGCGGGCAATTAAAAGGCCGACAGTTAAGATTCCAACGGTTCGCGACGAAGTCGATCTATATCGCGCGCTCGGGCTCGATTTTATTCCGCCGGAATTGCGCGAGAACTGCGGCGAATTCGAAGCCGCGGAAAAACATTCGCTGCCGCGATTAATCGAGCAGGATAATTTGCGCGGCACGTTTCACTGTCATACGGTCGCAAGCGACGGCCATAATTCGCTCGAGGAAATGGCATCGGCGGCGCAGAAACTCGGCCTGGAATATCTTGGGATCGCCGAGCACAGCAAAAGCTCGATTCAGGCCCACGGAATCGACGCGGCGAAGCTGCGCGCGCAAGTAGCCGCTATTCGAAAGATGAACAAAAAATTCGATGGCTTTCGACTGTTCGCGGGCGTGGAGTGCGACATCCTTCGCGACGGCACACTCGATTTCGACGACGAGATCTTGGCTGAATTGGACTTCGCGGTCGCCTCCATTCACTCCGTTTTCAATCTCTCGGAAGCGGAAATGACCAAGCGAATCATTCGCGCGATGGAAAATCCGTTCATCACCATTCTAGGCCATCTGACCGGGCGGTTGCTCTTGAAACGCGATCCGTATCTGGTCGATATTCCGGCGGTGCTCGAGGCCGCGGCCGCGACTGGAACCTGGATCGAACTCAACGCCGCGCCAAAGCGACTCGATCTCGACTGGCGTTGGTGGCCGCTGGCGAAACAGCAAGGCGTCAAATGCGTGATCAATCCGGACGCGCATCGCACGGAACGATTACAGGATTTATGGTTCGGCGTCGGCATCGCACGAAAAGGCTGGCTGACGAAGTCAGATGTGATGAATTGCCTGCCGCTCGGCAAAATTGAATCAGCCTTGCAAGCAAAGCGGAGCGCGAAAGCTTAGATTTTTTCTCGCTGCGGCAAGAATAGAGTCAGACATTTGCAGGCGCCGCCGGCTTTAAGGAATTCGGTCATTGGGAGCTGGTGGCATCGGTAGCCGCGACCAGTCAGCGCGGCGACGAGTTTGGGCGCGCCTTCCGGCACAACGATGTCGCGCTCAATCACGACGGCATTGCAACAAAAATGCATTGCCTCCTCCGGTGCGACGTCGATCAAATCGGAAACGTGCTCGCGAATGGCGTGCTGACCGTATTCATCGAAAGCAGCGGGAAACCAAACCGCCGCGCCATCGGGCAACGGGCAAAAACAAGTGTCGAGATGATAAAAGCGCGGATCGACCAGCTCCGCAGAGACGACGAGACAGCCGAGCATCTCGGCGACCGCGCGATGCGACTTGATGTCGGAACGGAACTTGTAACCGCAAAAAAGGATGTCCCCAGCAAAAAGCGCGTCGCCTTCGCCTTCGAAATAGTAATCGTTGGACAACCAGGAGACTTGGAAACCGCGTTTTTCCATCCAGCTGGCAAAATGCGGCGCCTCGCCGGCCCGCTCTTTGTGCCGAAAGTTGCTCGGGATAAATTGTTTACCGACAGCGAGTCCGGCGTTGGCGGTGAAAACCATGTCCGGCAACTTTGGTTGCGGCGGAACGAGCTCAATTTTGCAATTCAGTTTGGAAAGGATCGCGTGCAAGCCGCGCCACTGTTTTTGCGCGACGGCCGCTTCCGCCCCGCGCGCCCGGCTCATCCAGGGATTGATCTCGTACTCGATGCCGTAGTAATCCGGCGGGCAAAGAAGGAGTTCGCGCATAAGATGACAGTTACTTATCGCCGAGTTGAGGGCGTTTTACTTCTGCGCCCTCCTCGCGCAAACGCTGAATCAGTTCGTCCAACTCGGGCCGGCTCGGGGCCGTGACTTCGATTCGAGCGAAACTTTGATCAACCCGCTTTTGGCCAATCTTAAACTCTACGATGTTGAAAGTAGCTCCTCGAGTCACAATTTGATCCAAAACCTTTGGCAAGGTAAGTGAATCGATAAAATGGCCGCGCAACTCAATTGTTTCCGAAAACATCGACAAAATTTAGCCGATGAAGCTGACCCGCGCCAATTGCGCCAACGCGGGGCTGGATCGACAATTAACTAAGATCGACATGAAAAAACCGAATGTGCGCGGGCCGTCGCCAGCGCGAAAAGCTCATCTGGCATTGCGCGAAAAATTAAATCGCAAATCAAAGCCGGCTCCGGCCTGGCCAATTCCTGGCCGCGTCAGGAAATCATCGCGCCGGACAAATTCCCGCGCGTCCGTTTATGGAAAAGATTGACGGGCTGACCGGCTTAACCAACAAGATCGCGGCCAGGCTCGCGACTAAGCCCGAGATTTTCATCATTCATCCGGCGGAACTCCGGATTTTGCGATCAATGTCCGATCAGGATCTTCGTGCGTTCGCGGCGGAGAATGGCTGGCGCGTGGTCCGCCGTCTCGGCGGGCGGCAGATTGAGTTCTATAACGACGCTGGGACGCGCGCGAGCATGTAGCGCTGCTGAACTGATCGTGAGACTGGCTGTCGCGATGGCGCTGTAGTTATAGCCGCCGGTCTGCTTTTGAGCTTTTCTCGGCACACAAACAGCGGGCGAATTATAAAGCCTTATATGTGTAGCTATTTATAATCCAGGTGCCGTTAACCTGGGAACCCAGTGTCACATAAATCGTGCGCCCATCGGTAGGGATGTTGTTCACGGTTTTCGAAAGCATCGTCACTACTCCAGAGTTATAGACGTCAGCCTTATTTGGCGAACTGCCTACGAAAAGGAAATAAGCGGTCGCGCGACCGGCGCTCCAAGTAAAAGTGACGCTAGAAGAAGTAAAGGTCGACCCAGGTACCGGAGTCAACATTACTGCCGGCCCAGTAGGCGACGGCGTAGGCGTAGGAGTTGGCGTTGCGATCGGCGTAGCAGTTGGAGTTGGTGTGGGTGTTGCCGTTGGAGTTGGGGTTGGTGTCGGAACTGGAGTAGGAGTTGGCGTAGCTGAAGGATTGAATGCTTTATAAGTGTAGTCCTTCGTAAACCAGGAACCATTGACCTGTGAACCAAGGGTCACATAAATGGTGCGTCCATCAGTGGGGATATTGTTTACCGTGGTCGAGAGCACATGCAGTTGGGTCGAATAGTAAATGTCAACGCCGCCCGGCGAATTGCCGAGTGTGAGTACGTAGCCGGTGGCACTGCCTGCACTCCATTGGAACGTCACGCTCGACGAAGTAAATGTGGAGCCCGGCGGCGGATTCAGCATTACCGCTGGTCCTGTCGGCGCCGGAGTGGGAGTGGGCGTCGGAGTTGGAGTCCCCCCGGGAGTAGGAGTCGGACTCGGGGTAGGCGTCGGGCCGCCCAGACCAACGGTCAGAATTCCAGTGCCGGTGGCGATCTGCCCGTCAGGATTTGTGATCGTCACATTTTGCGAGCCCGCTGATGCGGCGGTTGTATTCAAATTCAATGTGACGTGCGTTGGATCGACATAGGTTATCGAGTTCACCGTGACACCGCCGGTCGCGCTCGCGCCGATCCGTTTGGCAAAGCCCGTTCCCGGATCGAAAAATCCGGAGCCGGACGATGATGTGCCTGTGATCGTTACGCTAATGGATGATAATCCGGTGGCCACGCTCGAGCTCGCGGACGATGGCGTAGCGGGCGCAGGCGCGATTAGCTTGGCTACTTCCAAACCATAAGTGTTACTGCCATCGCAAAATTCCTGGATCGTCCACATCGTCATGTCATCGCTGGGATCGACACTGGTGAATGAGTAATCGCCCCATCGATGCGGACTGCCGTCCGACGGATTGTAAGAGGTGCTGCTGCCGGTGAGGAGCGTCGGCGCGTTGACTGTTCCTAGTGTGTCAGTTGCGAGACGCCCTGTCGTAGCGGCGTTAATGCGGAAAGCCGGCCCGGCAGTGCTAAAACCAAACGCCGCATGTCCTTGGCCAGACACCACCACCGATGGAATCCAATACCAACGAGCCGAGGAAGCCGTCGCTGCTGAATCGAAAATGGTGCCGGATTCAACAACTGTCGGCGTTCCTGAGCCGACCGGCACACTCAGTTCGTACCAACGCGCCGCATCGCGATCGCGACTCGGAGATGCGACTCCAGTAGAATCCACGGCGATGTTATGTGCAGTCCACAACCTGCCGTTACGAATGTGGGCCGCAAACAACCGGTCATCGAGCGCATCGAGCTGTCCGCTCGTTCCGCTGGCGTTGACGTTAATCGGCAGCGCCGTCGCGTTTACGGTGATCGCGATATTCGCCGAGATGGCGGGCGTTCCGCCCGGATTGCTAATGCGACGCATGACCAATCGCCCGAAAGTGGAGTCGCTTGGTCCGATGATGTACCCCTCGGTCGCAGCCGGGTCGTAATTATCGACACCGCGCGGGCTGTCCGGTCCGTCACCGCCTGAAATCAATCCACGAAACGCGGTTACCACGATCGGTCCCCCATTCAAAATCGAGCTCTTGCGCACGACGAAGGCGGACGTGCCGGCAAAACTGCCGCTGACCGCGCCAAACATGTTTCCGCCGATATAGAGAGCGTTATTATCGACGCCGAGTGATGGATAATCGAGAAACTGGCCTGTGTTTGCGCCGCCGACAGTGTTCTGTGGGATAAAATAAAACGACCAGACCGTATTTGCAGTTATTACACCGGCGCTCGCCGCATTGGAGACCGCGATCAGAACACGATTTGGCATATCGCCGACGCTGTTTGACGAACTGCTGGGCACGTCGATGATGATCAGGATCCAGCGGCCGGATAACCGATCATACCGGACTTGGGGATCGCTGGTGAAATTAACCGGTGCATTCGTCATCACCGACGAAAAGAAAATGTCCGGATCGGCGTTGATCACGCCGTCGGCGGCACCGGTGGTTTTGTTGAACGTCCGGAGCCTGCCGTTGACGAAAATAAAAAATTGCGACGGACCAACTGCGCCCATCGAATCGGGTGGGAAAGCGCCGGTCTGCGTCGGACCGGTTACGCCGTCAAATGTCAACCCGAGGGTTTGCGCGATGAAAGGGCCAGAACTTACGCTGGTAGAGGCACTGGCCATGCTCGGCGCGGTGTGGGCCTGACCCGGAGCCGTTTGTCGATCCAACCGCGCCGCCGGATCTTGCGGCCGACTTTCGCGGCCGGGGATCTCAAATTCGCGCTTAATATAAACGTTCTTCCGCGGTCCGTGCGCGGCCGCGTCGGCCATAATATCTGCCGTGCGGCGTTCCACCGCGCGGTCGCCCACTGATTCTTCACCGCGAATCCGCTCCGGCACGGGACCGGCAATCTGACCAGACCCTGCGCCAACGTAGAGAAAGAACAGACCACACAGGCCGGCGATACGAAAACGTGATGTCAACATACTGTTCGGGAGGAGCATAAAAACTCAGCTAGATTGATGCCGAAGGGGGCAAGGGGGCGGTGATTATCTCCACGTTTGAACACGACGCAAATGGAATTGTTGCGCTCAACGTTTTTTTTCAGTCGGGCGTAGTCTTGCCCGAAAAATATGCCGTCAGCGGACTTGTCGCCGAAGCCGTCCGATCCTTCTCGCCCAAACCAATTTCGTGCGCTTCGCGGCCTGCCTCGATCGCTTTTTTGAATGCTTGCGCCATGCGGACAGGGTCAGACGCGATTGCGATCGCGGTATTCACCAAAACTGCGTCTGCGCCCATTTCCATCGCTTCAGCCGCCTGACTCGGGGCGCCCAGACCGGCATCGACAACGACTGGAACAGTCGCTTGCTCGATAATGATTTCAATTTGCGGGCGAGTTTCGATTCCCCGGTTGCTGCCGATCGGCGAGCCGAGCGGCATGACCGTGGCGGTACCGACATCTTGCAAGCGTTTCGCCAGCACCGGATCCGCATTGATGTATGGCAGCACCGTGAATCCTTCTTTTACGAGAGTTTCAGCCGCGGCCAGTGTTTCCACCGGGTCCGGCAATAAATAGCGCGGGTCGGGATGAATCTCGAGCTTGATCCACATCGGCAAACCGGCGCTCGCTGCCAAACGCGCCAGCCGCACAGCTTCCTCCGCGTTTCGTGCGCCGCTTGTGTTCGGCAAAAGCAAAAACTTCTTCGGGTCGATGAAATCCAAAATGTTCGCGAACGGATCATGCTTGCCGGAAAGATCGGCCCGCCGCAGCGCCACGGTCACGATTTCGGTCCCGCTCGCCACCAGCGCGTCCCGCATCAATTCGTTTGAGGCGAACTTTCCGGTACCGACCAGCAATCGCGAGGTGAACTCGCGGTCGGCGATCTTCAGCTTGGAAGGCTTGTCCGACATCGCCTAGACAATAACGAATTCGCTGTACGAATCGAATCCGTTCGGCCACTTTTCTCCAGTGACCAAATTTGATCTGCGCCTGAAGGATTGCGTCGAAGGCATGGCAAGCTTGCCCGAGGGAGGTGTCGATCTCGTCGTCACTTCACCACCATATAATCTCGGCGTGCGATATCGAAAATATTCCGACCGTCTGGATCGACAATCGTATTTGAATTGGTGCGCGACCTGGGCAACCGGGATCCGTCGCGTTCTCAAACCAACCGGCTCATTTTTTCTCAACATCGGCTCGGCGCCATCAAACCCGATGCTTCCGCACGAAATTGTTTTTCAGCTGCGCGATCTGTTCGTTCTCCAAAACACGATTCACTGGATCAAATCGATCGCCATCGATAATCGAACGTTCGGACACTTTAAGCCGATTAGTTCGAAAAGATTTCTAAACGAT
>QHOI01000206.1 GCA_003218705.1 Verrucomicrobiota bacterium
AGAACGAGCGCGTAGCCGACGATCGATACGATGTTGAACGTCAGAAACGCGCGCCGATGTCCCCAAAGATCGACCAGAACGCCGCCGGGATAGGCGTAAACCGCGCCGAGCAGTGTCCGAAGAGCATCGTACAACCCGATAACAAAAACACTCGCGCCGAGCGCTTGCAGAAATTTCGGCACGAACCGCATCCAGAGTTCTTCACCCGCGCCGATGACAAAAATGGCGATGAGCAGAACGACGAGGTTGCGCTTAAGCCCGAAGAAGTTGCCGAGACGCGCGAAGCCGTTCACGTGCAATTGTTGTCGAAACTGCCGCGGCGATTCAAGTCACGTCAACGCGGGTTCGAGCTTCAGCTCTGGCCGTTCAGCGGGTTTGTCCGCGCGTTTTCCGTCGCGTTCCAACCAGGCATAGAGGACAGGTAAAACAATCAAGGTGAGAAATGTCGAGCTGAGGATGCCGCCAATGACAACGGTGGCAAGTGGCCGTTGCACCTCGGCGCCGGTTCCAGTGGCGATGGCCATCGGCACAAAACCGAAGCTGGCCACGAGCGCTGTCATAAGCACTGGCCGAAGTCGCGTCAGTGAGCCCTCGATCACGGCCTCGCGAACGCTGCGGCCTTGCTCGCGAAGTTGATTGAAATAGCTGATCAGGACCAATCCATTGAGCGCGGCGACACCGCTCAGCGCGATAAATCCAATCGCGGCGCTAATGCTGAATGGCATTCCGCGCAACCAAAGTGAGAGCACACCGCCAGTCACCGCGAGCGGAATTCCGGTGTAAACCAGGAACGCTTGTCGGATGCTGCCGAAGGCGAGAAAGATCAGAATGAAAATCAAGGCCAGCGCCGCCGGCACCACGACCATCAAACGCGCCCGCGCTTGTTCCAGGTTTTTATATTGGCCACCGAATTCTACCAGATAACCCTCCGGCATTTTCACCTCTTGTTTGATTCGTTCCTCAGCCTGGTGGACGAATCCTTCCACGTCGCTCGTATTTAAGTTGACCAATATCGCGGCGCGGCGATGCCCTTCATCGCGGAAAATCGGTTCGACAACTTCGACCGTCTTAAGATCGACAACTTCTCCCATCTTAACCAATCCGTGATCACCCACCCGCAATGGTAACTGCCGAATCTTTTCATTGTCCGCGCGAATTTCCTCCGGCATGCGCACAACAATGTCATAGCGCTTCTCTCCATCGATGGCGGTGCCGACGACTTTGCCGGCCAGCGCCGCGGAGACTGCCTTATTCACTTCGCTCGCGGACAAGCTATAGCGTTGCAGTTCGTCGTGTCTTGCTTCTATCAGAAGCTGTGGTCTGCGTCCCTCGGTTTCGTGTTCAACTTCCTCGGCCCCGGGCGTTTTCTCGAGAATGCCTTTGATCTGATCGCCGAGTTTCTCGAGCACATCATAATCATCTCCGAAAATTTTGACGGCCAGCTCCGCCTTGGTGCCTTCAAGCATTTCGTTAAACCGTTCCTCGATTGGTTGTGCGAAAAGAATTTTGTAATTCGGATCCAGCTTCTTCAGGGTGGCATCGATCTGGGAGTTGAGCTCGGCTTTGTTCCGCGGGCGGCCCGGAGTTTTGGGCCATTGGTCGAGCGGTTTGTAAAAAATGTAAACGTCGCATTCGTTCGGCGGCATCGGATCAGTTGCGATGTCGCTCGTTCCGATGCGGGTGAAGATGCGGGTGATTTCCGGGAACTCGCGAAGCAACGTCTTTTCCAGTTCGAGATCGGTCCGCACCGATTCATCCAAACTCATCCCGACCGGTTTGTAGAGCATCGACGTGATCGACCCTTCGTCGAGCTTTGGCACAAACTCGGCGCCAAGATGAGTGAATAACCAGAGCGAGCCGGCGAATACCGCGATCGCGACGATCACGACGAGCCAGCGGGCGGCGAGCACGACGCGCAAGAGCGGCTCGTAAATGTTCTTGGCTGCGCGGATGACGAAGTTGTCGCCTTCGCCGATCCGGCCGCGCAGCAGAAAGGAGCAAAGCACCGGCATCAGCGTTAACGCGAGAACGAGCGCACCGGTGAGCGCCAACATCACTGTCACCGCCATCGGGTGAAACATTTTTCCTTCAATGCCGGTGAGGGCGAGAATCGGGATGTAAACGATCGCGATAATGACAACGCCGAAAAACATCGGGTGCGCGACCTGTTTACTGGCCGCGA
Source organism: Verrucomicrobiota bacterium (assembly GCA_003218705.1). Taxonomy (GTDB): domain Bacteria; phylum Verrucomicrobiota; class Verrucomicrobiia; order Chthoniobacterales; family UBA10450; genus AV40. The sequence continues at coordinate 2,183 of QHOI01000206.1, forward strand.
GCACAATCTGAGATCGCTCCTCGCTGGTGAGCCTTCGTCCTAGCTCGTGCTGGCGAATCCCGAGCTGCCGCACCACGTTTTCGACGATCACCACCGCGCCGTCGATCAGCAGACCGAAATCCACCGCGCCCAGGCTCATCAAGTTACCCGACACGCCGAGCTTGACCATTCCGGTCAACGCGAACAGGAATGAAAGCGGTATCGCCATCGTGAGGATGAGCGCACCGCGCCAATTGCCCAGCAGCGCAAAAAGCAATGCAGTTACCAGAATGGCGCCTTCAAAAAGATTGGTGCTCACGGTGTGAATGGTCTTGTTGATCAAAATCGAGCGATCGTACTGAGGCTGAACTTGCACATTGTCCGGCAGCTTCTCCTGAATCTCGGTCAAACGCGCCTTTACTCGCTCGGCGACTTCGCGGCTATTTTCGCCGGCCAGCATCATTGCTGCGCCGA
>QHOI01000180.1 GCA_003218705.1 Verrucomicrobiota bacterium
ACACCAGCTTCCTATGAACAAGGAAGCATATGATGAAGGCTATATCGATCCGGTCGATCGGTGCGTTGGGAGCGATCATCGCGGGCTGTTTAAACACTGGGCACAGTGCCTCAGCCATAGGAAAGCGCTATCCGTGGAAGAAAAATATTGTCACAACCGTCTTTTGGATCGGAGAAAGCCCAAGCGGAAACAATCCGGTGCCGAACCGCATAAGCTCATGGGACAAAGATTGGAGCAGAAGTTACGGCGGATTTGACGATCCAAATCCGGCGCATCGCAGCAATTACATTCCGGTAAAGTTCACGCCTCGACAGAACCCGTTTTACTGCGCCCTGCCATACAACGACAAGGCAGCCACTGGGCACCGTCCGGAAGCACCCCGCGTCGTTCCGTGGTTCAAGGAAGCGTACCAAGGCCCCGGGGTTTCCACCTGCAAGGATCGATGGGTCGCGATTCGAAAAGGGAATCGAACGGCTTATGCGCAATGGGAAGACGCAGGACCTTTCCGGACCGATTATTGGCAATATGTCTTTGGCAACGAACGTCCAAAACCCAATCTGAACAAAGGCGCGGGTCTCGATGTGTCTCCCGCTGTGCGTGACTATCTCGAATTAAACGAAACGGATGTGACCGACTGGCGCTTCGTCGAGTCTAGCGAAGTATCGCGCGGACCGTGGTCGGCGCTCGGAGAAAACAACACATTTGTAATTAGCGATCGCAAAACAGGCAAGGGAATCGGCCGCGCGGCGTCAAAGCGCGCTGAAGGCCGTGCGATTTCGCGATAAGCTTCGCGAGCGTACCAGCAGGTCGACCTTTTGAGCAGAACTAAACATTCAGTAGTCGGTCGAAGAACGTGCGATAACGTTGTAGAGCTACCCGCAGATCTTCGGTGGACACGTCGTCTCCGCGGTCCCACTGACCTTCCAACCTCGACCGCTCTTCCGCAAAACTGTTCGCCAAACGTTTGATCACCTCGGCGACAAGTCCGTCGGCTTCTTCCACTGACCTGCGTGGTTGGTCAACAAAACCAGTTTGAATATCCGTCCAACGCGTCCGAAAGTTGCTCGTTTCCTTTTCGGGGAACAGCGTCGCTGCATCGTCGCGGGATCTGTTCCGATCTCCGAAACGATCCAAATCTTTTGCGACTTCTGCAGTCGAACGAGGTCGACTTGGCGCTCGTTCTTCACTGCCTGTATCGTTTAGTTCGTCTGCCTCGCGCTCATCACCGCCGATCTCGGCGGTTGTCGTATCTTTATGTTTATCATCCGGGTTTATCATCAGACTGCCTCCTTATGTTATGGTGATTGGACCTCTAAAAGCTCTTCGAAGAGTGATCGATAGTGCACCACG